>DATCXA010000037.1:0-2257 GCA_036566085.1 Propionibacteriaceae bacterium | reverse complement strand
GGGGCATCCGCCATCGATGACGGCGATACCGAGCACGCCGGCGTACGAGAGGACCTGAAAGCAGAGTCACCTACGCTGTTCGAGTGCAGGTCCTGATTGTCGATGGCGCAAACGTTGTAGGCAGTCGGCCCGACGGTTGGTGGCGTGATCGTGCGGGGGCTGCCCGTCGGCTGCAGGAACAACTGTTGACCGCTGTGCTTCCTTATGACGAGGTCGTTTTAGTTCTAGAAGGCGCCGCGAAGCGGGGTAACCCGGCGGGCCAGGACGGGCGCCTGCGCACCGTTCACGCCCCGAGGTCGGGAGATGACGCGATCGTCGGGGCCGTGATTGAACAGCTCGATGTCGATGACGGCCGCAGCGTGACCGTCGTTACAGCGGACCGGGCGTTGCGGGACCGCATCGAGGCGGCGGGCGCCAGCAGTGTGAGTCCTGCGTGGCTTCTTGATCAACTGTGAGACGCGCCAGTGACAGCGGACATGACCATGTGGTGCCTGCGTCAGCCGTCTCCGCTCGAAGTCGTGGACGTTGGCTGATCATGATGGGTCTAGCCTCCGCACTGCGCGGCTCATGCCGCGATCGTATGAGCGCGACACAGTTGCGTACGGATACTCGGGAAGGCAAATCAGCGGGTATGTGATTGGAGAATCCAGCGCGTGAGCTCCGTACGGGAGCGCAGGCCGGTCTTCGTCAAAATGTTTCGCACGTGGCTTTCCACCGTGCGCTCCGACAGCACTAGCTTGCTTGCCACCTCTTTATTTGAGAGTGCCTGCGCTACTAGCTCAGCTACTTCGCGCTCTCGCGCCGTCAACGGATCCGGAATTTGAGTCTCAGCAGCGAGCTGTGTCAGGAGGAATTCGGCGTCCCGCAGAACACCGGGCATATCGAGGCGCCGGGCGCCGGCTGCGGCCGCACGAGCTTCTTCGCTGGAGCGGGTGAGGTTGCCAGTCGCATAGAACGCTCGGGCCAAACTGAGCCGACCACGTGCGACATAGGGCTGAGCATCGAGCATGGCATCAACAGCGAGACCATCTTCGAGATGTACGACCGCCTCGTCATAGTCGCCGCAAGCGACATCGAGCTCGCCAAGCCAACGGGCCAACGAGCCCTTATAGAAGACCGTGCCAATGCCCACCGCGAATGTGTCGGCGAAGCTTTCGCTGATGACGGTGCGCAGCACCCGGCAGCCGACCGCATCGCCGAGCATCGGACCGACGTCGGTGAGATGCTGCAGCGCGCCGAGGTTGAGACCCTTGAGTTGGCCAGCAGTGCGTGCCAAGGGCCGGTAAATCGCCATGGCTTCTTCACGCCGTCCGATGAGTGCGAGGCCCGCCGAGACCATTGCCTGACCCACCGGGGGTAAATCTGCAACGTCTGGAATCAGGTCCATCCATCCATCTGGCAGATCGCTCGGGTCGCCGCGAAGCAGCGCGAGGCACACCATCAAGCCGAGGTGAGTGCTGCGGACTGATTCGTCGTGCCAGTTCTCCGCGACGCTCACAGCTTCAGCGGCAAACCTGCGACACCCGGCAAAGTCGCCTGTGAGCGCAGCCAACGACGCTTTGTGACGAAGCCAGTGCCAGCGTGCCAGCGGCAATCCGCTGCGGTCAGCCAATGCCTTGATCTCGCCCAGCTGCTGCCGCGCGCCAGCGATATCTCCTTGGTAGATCGCAGAGTCGGAAAGCCAGATGTGGCCCCAAAGCCGAGCTAGTGGTCGACCCGTCGGCTCGGCAAGTTCGATTGAGCGGTGACCTAGCTCGAGCAGCTCGCGGCTAAATACAGGCAGAAAAATAGCCGCCGCACGTGCCCTAATCGCATCGAGTTCGGCGTTGGGATCACCGCTGGCCTCAGCATGCGCAACGGCAGCGGTCGACCAGCCCTCGTCTGGCTCACCGATCTCGAACAATGCACATGCCAGCTGTGCCTCAACCTTGGCCCGAAGATTCATTGGGGCATCTGGGTCGAGCAACGTGAGGCAACGCTTGCACAACTGCACGATGTGCTGGTTCGTTTCAGGGTGGCCAACGCCTTGGATGATGATCGCCGCCCGGCCGATGATGTCTGCTCGGCCGGTGCGTTCGCCTTCATCAGCGGCGCGCCGGCACGACGTAAGGCTCTCCTCCAGTTGCCCGCCCAGATATTGCGATCGCGCGAGGTCTAGCAGCAGCTCGGCTCGATCGAGGCCAACATTCGCGGCGCTGCCTGACTTCAGCGCTAGCGACAGATACCTCGCTGCTTCGTCGTAAGCCCTTGCAGCACG
>DATCXA010000034.1:0-6610 GCA_036566085.1 Propionibacteriaceae bacterium | reverse complement strand
CGATCGAGACACTGCGAGCCGGTTCGCTTGGCACCGAGCACGGGCTGCAGCTTGCTGAGCGTCATGGGGCCCGGTTCGTGCTTGCGTCGACGAGTGAGGTCTACGGCGACCCGGAGCGACACCCGCAGACCGAGGATTACGTTGGCCACGTCAATCCGATTGGCCCGCGCAGCGTGTACGACGAGGCCAAGCGGTTTGCCGAGGCGATGACCTTCGCGTATGCACGGTCCCGCGGGGTACGCGTGGGCGTCGCCCGGATCTTCAACACCTACGGCCCAAGAATGCAGCCCGACGATGGGCGGATGATTCCGAACTTCATGACCCAGGCGCTGGCTGAGCAGCCGTGCACCGTGACAGGGACCGGCAACCAAACCAGATCGATCTGCTACGTCAGCGACACGGTCGCGGGCCTATTGAGGCTGGCCCATTCGTCAGAGCCCGGGCCCATCAACTTTGGTAATCCGGTTGAGCTGACGGTCCTCGAGATCGCCAAACTGGTCGCGGAGAGCATTGGGTCACAGGCCGGCATTCGTCACCTCCCAGCTGTCGCGGACGATCCCCAGCGCCGCTGTCCTGACATCACTCGCGCTGCACGGCGCCTGGACTGGCGACCGTTTGTTCAGCTCGAGGAGGGCTTGAAGCAAACGATCTCGTGGTTTACCTCCGAGTTGTCAGCGTCGCACAGGGCTATAGCACTCTGAGATCGCTGACGGGTCGGCGACGAAGAACCGAATCACCTATAGGTGTTTTGCCCAGCAGAACTCGGGTAACCGCCTCGGAGTACCGAGCAGCCAACACCAGCTAAGCGGGGGAGGAACAGCAGTGCGTGTACTCGGCATCAACGCGGTCTTCCACGACTCGGCTGCTGCTCTCGTGGTTGATGGGCGTACGGTCGCCGCCGCCGAGGAGGAACGGTTCAGCCGGCGCAAGCATGGCAAGCGCCCGGTGCCGTTCTCAGCCTGGGAGCTTCCCGAGCAGGCCATCGCATGGTGCCTGGCCGAAGGCGGGCTAACCGTAGATGATCTTGACGCGGTCGCCTACTCCTATGACCCCGCTCTGGTCGATCCGGATTCAGGTGGACTCGACCCCAGCTGGGAATACCTACGCACTACGTACGCGACCCGCGCGCCCCAGTTCCTTAAAACCGCCCTGCCCGGATACGACGGCAAGCCGTTCCATTTCGTCCGGCACCATGTCGCGCACGCCGCATCCGCTGCGCTGGCGGCGCCCTGGGGTCCGGACGGCACGCTCGGCGACTGCGCCGTGCTGGCAGTCGACGGCCGTGGCGAGTCGACCTCGATGTTGGCGGGGGAGTATCGCGACCGCAAGCTGGACCTCCTCGCGGCCCAGTCGCTGCCGCACTCACTCGGCCTGTTGTACGAGGATCTGACCGCCCATCTGGGCTTCGAGCGATCCAGCGACGAGTACAAGGTGATGGCCATGGCCTCCTACGGAGCGCCGCTGCACCTTGATCATTTTCGGCAGCGGGTGTACGCAACTCCGGACGGCGGCTTCCGTACCGAGCCCATTGACTGGAGCGTTTTCGCACCGGCGCGGCGGCCGGGAACCGAAAAAATTGTTGGGGGCTTCGATGAGAGCCACGCCGACCTCGCGGCAACCGTCCAAACCGTGCTCGAGGAGGTCTTATTGGATCTCTGCAATTGGCTGTACGGTCGCACCGGAAGCAGCCGGCTGGCGCTTGCCGGCGGCGTTGCGCTGAACTGCGTGGCCAATACCCGACTGCTCGCCGAGAGTCCGTTCAGCGAAATCTGGGTGCAACCGGCAGCGGGGGACTCCGGCACTGCCTTGGGTGCTGCGCTGACTGTGGCCGTGGAGGCCGGTGATGAGCTGGCACCTATGACGACCGCCGCCTTGGGGCGCGGCTGGAGCGACGCCCAGATCGAGCTTGCGTTGAGTACGGCCCGGCTGCCGTACGAACGCCCGTCCGATATTTCCGCGGCGGCGGCGGAGATTATTGCCGGCAACGGAATCGTCGCCTGGTTTCAGGGTCGCGCCGAGTACGGACCACGCGCGCTCGGGCATCGTTCGCTCCTTGCACATCCCGCCCGCGAGGACAACACCGAACGGCTCAATGACATCAAAGGACGTGAACAGTTCCGTCCGGTGGCACCGATGGTGCTGGCCAATCGAGCACCGGAGATCTTCGCCCGCGGACCAATCCCCAGCCCGTACATGCTCTTCGTGCACGATGTCGCGCCCGAGTGGCACGACGGACTCCGGGCCGTGACCCATGTAGACGGCACGGCGCGCATCCAGACTGTCGATGAAGCCGACGACCCCTTGACTGCGAAGATGCTGACCTCATTCGACGAGATCACCGGCATCCCAGTCGTAGTCAATACCAGTCTCAACACAGCGGGGCGCCCCATGGTGGACAGTCCTCGAGACGCGCTGGAATTGTTCGGCTCGGCGCCGGTCGACGCACTCGCGATCGGCCCCTACCTGGTACGGCGGCTATGACCGAGGTCAGCTACGCCGTAGTCATTCCCACCATTGGACGTCCCGGGCTGGCCAACCTGGTCGAGGTTGTCGACGGCGACCCTGCACCGTCCTGCATTGTGGTCGCAGACGATCGGCGGGCTGCCACGTCTGAACTTGATCTTCCGCAGACCGCGGCGCCGTTGCTGGTGGTCCGTACGGGCGGTCGCGGACCGGCCGCGGCGAGGAACGCGGGCTGGCAGGCGGCGGACGCCGAGTGGCGAGAAAATAAACGGCCAGAAAACAAATGGCCAGAAGACAAGTGGATTGCCTTCCTCGATGACGACGTAGTGGTCCCTGCCGACTGGTGCCGTCGACTCGTGAACGATCTGAAGGATTTGCCGGACAAGGTGGCCGCCTCCCAGGCGTGGATCTCTGTGCCGGTGCCGGAGGGACGCCGACCTACGGACGTCGAACGCCGCACTCTGGGTCTTAACGGAGCCTCGTGGATCACCGCTGACATGGCCTATCGCCGCACCGCTCTAGTCGAGACCGGTGGCTTCGATGAGCGCTTCCCGCGCGCCTTTCGAGAAGATGCGGATCTGGCTTTAAGGACAGTCCGAAATGGGTATGCCATCGCTTGGGGTGAGCGGGTAACGACCCACCCGCTCGCCTCGTCAACCAATTGGCGCAACGGTCTCATCAAGTGCCTCACAGATCAGGCAGGCAACGCCGACAATGCCTTGATGCGCGCGAAGCACGGGCGTCGTTGGCGTTCGCTGATCGGTACGACGCCGGGACGGACCGGCCGCCATCTGATCACCAGCGCAGCCGCGATGACAGGGGTCGTTGCATGGGCCCTGAGCTTGTCGAAGGGCCCAGGACGGATTTCCACAGTCGTCGCCGCTACTGCAAGCCTGGTCTGGGCCGGACTGACGGCTGAGTTCGCCGCTGGCCGCATTCTTGCCGGGCCGCGGACCGTACCGGAGATCAGCAGCATGGTGGTGACCAGTGTCCTGATTCCGCCCGTCGCAGTTGGACATCGGCTCCGTGGGGAGCTTCGGGTCCGGAGCGCTCACCGAGCTTCCTCCGTCAAGCCGCGGGCCGTGCTCTTTGATCGAGATGGAACCTTGATCAAGGACGTGCCCTATCTTGCCGATCCACGGCGAGTCCAGCCCGTGCCCGGAGCCCGGCGCACCCTCAACCAGCTACGACGCCAGGGCATCGCGGTCGGGGTAGTGAGCAACCAATCCGGGGTCGCCCGCGGTTTGATCAATCCCGATGAACTTGCGCGCGTCAACGCCCGAGTGGAGTCGCTGCTCGGTCCCTTCGACACCTGGCAGGTCTGCCCGCATGCGCCCGACGCCCACTGCACGTGCCGCAAACCCGAGCCGGGAATGGTGACCGCCGCCGCCCGAGAGCTCGGCCTCACTCCTAGTGAATGCCTGCTGATTGGTGACATTGGCAGCGACGTCGACGCGGCGCTCGCGGCCGGAGCCCGAGCCGTCCTCGTGCCAACGCGAGATACCAAGGTCGACGAAATTGATCATGCTCATCTGGTCGCCGCTGTGGCGCCCAACCTGCGGACGGCCGTACGACGGCATGTCGGAAGATCATGATGAACGGGCCTAACCGATTCTCACGGGTCCTGGTGACCCGACTCGACAGCCTCGGAGACGTGCTACTCGCGGGGCCGGCGGTACGTGCCGTGGCGGCCGGCGCCAAGGTCACCATGCTCGTCCGAACGGGGCTCGACGAGGCAGCCGAAATGTTGCCAGGAGTCGACGACGTGATGGAATTCGACGCACCTTGGGTGCTGTTCGACCCGCCGCCCGTTCGTCCGCGCGTCATTGCCGATCTTGTCGCCGAAGTCGAGGCTCGGTGTTTCGACGCGGCGTTGCTGCTGACCTCTTTTCACCAGTCCCCATTGCCGCTTGCCCTGCTGTTACGGATGGCGAAAGTGCCGTGGATCGGTGCCATCTGTGACGACTATCCGGGCTCCCTTCTCGATTTACGCCATCGTGTGCCTGATGGCCTGCCGGAGTCGGAGCGCAATCTCTCGCTGGCCAGCGCTGCCGGCTTTGTTGCCGACGAGAAGGGAGCCCGGCTTGCCGTACGGCGCCCACTGCCTGATGTCACCTCTCGGGTGGGCGCCGAACCCTACGTCGTGTTCCATCCCGGTGCCGCGGTGCCTGCCAGACGACCCACTGCTGTGCACAGTCGGGCCATCGTCGCGGCGCTGTTAGCAGCCGGACATCGAGTAGTAGTCACCGGATCTGCAGATGAGGCCACCCTGACCCGCTTTGTCGCCGACGGTCAGGCTTCCGATCTTGGAGGTCGGCTGTCACTGCCTGAGCTGGCGGGGGTGCTTGCCGGCGCGGAGGTCGTAGTCGTACCGAACACCGGGCCGGCCCATCTGGCAGCGGCTGTCGGTACGCCGGTGGTCTCGCTCTTCGCGCCGGTGGTGCCGGCCCAGCAGTGGGCCCCGTACGGTGTGCCGCGGGTGCTGCTTGGTGATCAACAAGCCGCATGTCGAAATACCAGGATGCGCACCTGCTCGGTACCTGATCATCCCTGCTTGTCATCGATCCATCCGCGCGAGGTGGTTGCGGCCGTGGCAGAGCTGAGGGCACAGCGGAACGCTCTGCGCCCTGAGCCCTTCGACAAGCTCAGGACGGCGCCTGTCGAAGAGCGCGTGAGGGTGAGAGGAGGGCTCTGAGTTGGGTCAGCGGGATATGAGTATCGATCTTGTTAGCCACCATCTCGACGACTTGGCTGCCGCTGCACGGGTAGCACAATCAGCCGCTCCCGTCGTAGCTGGATGGGGCGAGCGCCTAGCGGAAGTTTTTGCGGCCGGCGGCAAGCTGATCGCTTGCGGCAACGGCGGCAGCGCGGCTGAGGCGCAGCATTTGACCGGCGAACTGCTCGGCCGCTTCCGGGAGGAGCGTCGACCGCTTCCCGCCGTCGCATTGACTGCCGATTCCGCCGCTGTCACGGCAATAGCCAACGACTACGGCATCGAGGAGCTGTTCGCTCGGCAAGTGCGGGCGTATGGACGTCCCGGCGACGTGTTGGTCGCTCTTTCTACCAGCGGCACCAGTCCGAATGTGATCGCAGCTGCGAAGGCCGGACTCGACCTAGGTGTGACGGTCTGGGCGCTGACTGGCCCACCGCCCAATCCCCTGGCCGCCCTATCCGATTCCGCGATCGCGATCGATGCTCCGAGCGTCGCAACGGTGCAGGAAATCCATCTGAGCTTGGTGCATGCGCTCTGCATTGCCCTTGACAAGGCGCTGCACGACAAGGCCCTGCACGATGAGGCACTGCAGGAAGACGAATGGTGACCGCGCCCAATATTGGAGCCAATATTGGGCCCAAGATCGGGGCTGGTCGCCGCGGCCCCTTGGTGGTGCTCGGTGACTCGATGCTGGATATCGACATTGACGGGCAGGCCAGCAGGCTGAGTCCCGAGGCGCCCGTGCCGGTGGTCGACGTCACACGCCAGCGGCGTCGGCCAGGCGGCGCGGGTCTTGCGGCGTTGCTCGCAGCCCGCTCCGGGCAAGAGGTCATTTTGATCACGGCTGTGGGTACCGATGATCTTGGTGACGCCCTGCTGAAGCTGCTGGCTGATCATGTTGATGTCCGCCCGCTTCCGCTGGACGGCAGCACGATCTGCAAGTGCCGGGTTGCCGCCGGTGAGGTTCCGATGCTGCGCATTGACTCTGGTTCGGGACGCGCGCGCCGGACGCCGGTGCCGCCCGGAGTTGTACGCGCGCTGGCGTCGGCGGACGCGATCTTGGTCGCCGACTACGGACGCGGCGTGGCTGGCCTGCCAACGATTCGGCAGGGGCTGCTGCCGGAGGTGCACTCTGTGCCGGTGGTTTGGGATCCCCATCCTCGTGGTCCAGCTCCGGTACGCGGCTGCACGCTGGTAACACCGAACGCGGACGAGGCGCGCTTGTTCAGCGGTGTTGATCATCCCGCCGAGCAGGGCCGGCAACTCTGCGGGGACTGGGATGCATGGAGCGTCGCCGTCACCGTCGGAGGCCGCGGGGCCGTTCTTACCGAGGCCTCGGACCCGCCGCGTAGCACACATATTCCGCTGTTGGACTTTCCCAAGCTGACGTCGGGTCGCCTTGACACTCTCGGCGCCGGTGATCAATTTGCGGTG
>DATCXA010000029.1:0-3372 GCA_036566085.1 Propionibacteriaceae bacterium | reverse complement strand
ATCTGGATATCCCGCCGGAGCCGGCGCATGTCGGCACCCGTCTGCGAGTACATGTCAACGCCGTCGAACGTCAGCTTGCCCGCGGTTGGTTCCTCCAACCGCATCAGCATCCGACCGAGAGTCGACTTACCACAGCCAGATTCACCGACGATACCGAGCGTCTCGCCCTTGTACAGCTCGAAGGAGACGCCATCGACAGCCTTGACCTGCCCGACCGTACGCCGCAGCACGCCGGCTTTGATCGGGTAGTACTTCACCAGGTTCTCGGCCTTGAGGACCACCTCCCGACTCATCGAGGCTCAACTCCTCGCTCAATATCTTCATCGTGATCAAGACCCGCATCGGTCGTCGGATACAGCAGCTCGCGCTCCAGATGCGCCTCCACTTCCTCGGTGGTCTGCGTCACTTCAAGCTCTGGGCTGTGGGCAAGCAGCAGCTCTGAGAAGTGGCACGCCGCGAGTCGTTGCCGAACCACCTCTCGGAGCGGCGGCGGCGGGTCAACTCGGCAGATGTCTTGGGCATAATGGCACCGCGGATTGAAGGGACACCCGGGCGGGATGTTCATCAGGTTGGGTGGCAGGCCACCGATCGCGGAGAGTGTCTCACCCTTCTGGTCAAGCCTTGGGATCGAGTCGAGCAGGCCTTTGGTGTACGGATGGGCAGGCTGCGCGTACAGCTCAAACGCATCCGCCTGCTCCATGATGCGACCGGCGTACATCACCGCAATTCGATCCGCCACGTCGGCCACAACGCCGAGATCGTGGGTGATCAAGATGAGGCCCATCTTGCGCTCCTGCTGCAGGTCTTTCAGAAGCTGCATGATCTGGGCTTGCACCGTTACGTCCAGCGCTGTGGTCGGCTCGTCGGCGATCAGCACAGCGGGGTCGAGGGCAATCGCCATCGCGATCATGATGCGCTGTCGCATTCCCCCGGAGAACTGGTGCGGATAGGCCTTGACGCGTTGTGCGGCGCCCGGGATCTGCACCCGCTGCATGAGCCGTATAGCCTCGGCCTGCGCGTCGGACTTGTTCATACCGCGGTGCGTGCGGAACATCTCCGCGATCTGCCAGCCCACGGGAAAGACGGGGTTGAGTGAGGACAGGGCGTCCTGGAAGACCATCGAGATCTCCGGCCCGCGGATCCGCCGCCTCTGTTCGTCGCTCATGACGAGGATGTTTTGCCCGCAATAGCGCACCTCGCCGCCAGTGATGAATCCGGGTGGCGAATCGAGAATGCCCATGATCGCCTGCGCCGTGACCGACTTGCCGGATCCTGACTCACCAAGGACCGCCAGCGTTTCGCCCTCATGGAGCTCAAACGAAACACCATTGATCGCCTTCGCTACACCATCGCGAGTGCGGAACTCCACCTGTAGCTGGTCAACCTCCAACAAGAGGCCGTCGACCGGCTGCCAGACACCCTGGGTATCCAGGACCTCCGTATCGGCCCGTCCGGCTGCACCGACTGTGACTGACATGCCCGCCTCCTCAGCGCAGTCTCGGATCGAGGGCGTCGCGTACCACGTCACCCAGCATGATGAAGGACAGCACGGTCAGTGAGAGGAACACGCTGGGAAAGAGCAGCATGTGCGGAGCTGCCCGGATCAGACCGAGCCCCGAGGCATCGGAGATCATGTTCCCCCACGAGATCACCGGGGGCTGCAGACCGACACCAAGGAAGGAGAGCGAGGCCTCCACGGAGATGAACACGCCAAGGTTGATCGTGGATACGACGATCACCGAGGCGACTGAATTAGGCAGGATGTGGGAGTTGATGATCCGCCATGGCGAGGCTCCAAGCGCCCGTGCCGCTTGGACGTAGTCGTTCGGCTTGACCTGGAGCACACTGGCGCGCATCAGCCTGGTGATCGTGGGCCAGGCGAGGATAGCGATGACGAAAGCGACCTTGCCCACGGCGATCGCGAAGGGCGTGTCGACCTGGTTAGGAAACGTGAAGAGGAACAGGAGTCCACCGAGGAATAGCGGAATCGCCAGGAAAATCTCGGCAATTCGACCGATCACCGAGTCGAGCCAGCCGCCGCGGTAACCAGCAATGATCCCTACCGCAGACCCGAAGATCAGCGTGAACAAGGTGGCAAGAATGCCCACGCTGACCGAGGCTCGGGCACCATACACGGTGCGTGTGTATACGTCGTACCCCTGCGCGTCGTAGCCGAACCAGGCCTCGCTGGAAGGCAATCGGCGCGCCTTCGTCAGGTCAGCGAACGTCGGATCCTTGCTCGTAAACAGCTGCGGGAAGATGGCCATCAGCACAAACAGCACGATCAAAGCCAAAGAGATCCAAAACATCGGACGGATACGCAGATCGCGCCAGGCATTCGCGCCCAGTGAGCGGGCGCCAGTCTCCAACGCTCTCTCGGAGATGACTTCCTCTGGCCCGCTGGCGGCGTCGACCTGCAGCGGAACAACTGCATCCTTCGAAACATCAGGTTCGCCTCTGAGCTCAGTCATTGGAGATCCTCGGATCCAGAACGCCGTAGAGAATGTCGACGACAAGGTTCGCGAGCAGGAAGATCAGCACGAGCACGGTGATCGTACCGACCACAGCCACCCCGTCTTTTTGATGGATACTTCGATAGAGGAAGTTGCCCACACCGTTCACGTTGAAAATCCGCTCCGTGATGATGGCGCCGCCCATCAGCGCGCCAAGATCAATGCCGATATAGGTGATCACGGGGATAAGCGAGTTGCGCAGTGTGTGAATGCCGACGGTCCGAGCGTGACTGAGGCCCTTCGCCTTGGCAGTTCGCACATAGTCGGCTCGGAGGTTCTCAACGAGATTCGTACGCATCAAGCGTGCCACGTACGCGAGGGACAGCGATGCCAAGACGAACGCCGGCATGATCAACTCGTAAGTGGTCCCTTTGACTGCGGTGACCGGGAACCAACCCAACTTCACGCCGAAGATCAGCTGCGCCAAACTGCCGATCACAAAGACCGGTATGGATATGACGACCAGGGTGCTGACCGTCACCAGGTTGTCGGCAAACTTTCCGCGTCGCATCCCGGCAAGGATCCCAGCAGAAATTCCGATGACGATCTCGATGATGATCGCCATGACAGCGAGCCTGATCGTCGTCGGAAATCGGATGGCGAGTTCATGAGCCACAGGATTTCCGTAGAACGTCTTGCCCAGATCCCCCTGAAGCACATTGCCCATGTAGAGGAGGTACTGAACCACCACAGGCTTGTCCAGGTTGTATTCCGCACGGAAGGCAGCGACGTAGCTGGGAGGACAGGGTCGCTCACCGCACCGCCCTTGCACCGGATCGCCAGGCAAGGCGAACACCACGAGGAAGATCAGGAATGTCGCCCCGATGATGACTGGAATCATCTGCAGCAGCCGCCGCAC
>DATCXA010000751.1:0-5655 GCA_036566085.1 Propionibacteriaceae bacterium | reverse complement strand
GGCCAGTACGACACCCATCGCGCAGGCATAGCCGAACTGTCCCTTGGCGAACGCAGTGGTGAAAAGCTGTTGCGCCATCACCAGTGTCGTATTGTCTGGGCCGCCACCCGGTTCCAGAGCAGCCATGTAGACGAACGCATCAAGCGCGAGGATCCCGATGTAGATGAAGGCGGTCTGCACGTTCTCGCGAATCAGCGGAATGGTGATCGAAATTGCGGTGCGGAAACGTCCGGCACCGTCGATCCGGGCGGCCTCGAAGACCTCGGCTGGGACGCCCTTGATGGCGGCGATGAACAACACCATGTAGAAGCCGACCAGCCCCCAGATGATCACGAACATGACCGCCCAGCGCGCCGTGCGCGGGTCACCCAACCAGGCGAACGAGGTGAATTGATCTAGACCGAGCCGGGTCAGGATGCCATTCAGGAGTCCTGCGCTGGGGTCGTAAATCTGGGACCAGATAAGCCCAATCACGATGGCGGGGATGACGTAAGGGAAGAAGGAGATAACGCGGTAGAAGCTCGAGTTGCGCAAGCCCTTGATGTTGCCGCGAGACGAGCCGCCGACCGTGACGAGGGTGGCGAAGAACATCGCCAAACCCAGCGTCACAATCGGGACCACGAACGCCATCAGAATGTTGTTGCCCATGGCTTGCAGGAAGGTGCTATCGGTGAACAGCTTGGCGTAATTGGAAAGCCCGATGAAGTTCATCGCCGGTGTGAAGCCGGTCCAGTCGGTCAACGAGAAGTAGGCCGCCTGCACAAACGGGGAGACCACGAACCCGACGTAGAACGCGACCGGGATAACCAAGAAGACCAGGAAGAAGCTGATCTTGTCGAAGGTCAGGTTACGCCGGCGCCAGCGGGCAGAGCCGATGCGCCGCAAGCCACCCGGCGGCGCGCTAACCCCGCTAGTGACTCCCCCGCTGGCTAAGGTCGTCACGACACTTGCACCTTCTTGATCGAATCATCCTTGGCGACCTTGTCGGTGATGTCTTGCAGACCCTTGGTGAGTTTGGCTACGTCCGAGTCGCCGGAAAGGAAGCTGTTCCACACCACCAGCTGGTCAGTGTTCATGCCATAGAGGTCGACGAAGTTCCACGAGAAGATGTTCGACCCTGCCTTCTCGAGCATTTGGATCTGCGATTGCAGCGCCGTCGACCCGAATCCGTCGGCAGGCACGGTGCCCTTGACGATGGTTGAGGAGAGCTTGGTCTTGGCGAAGTTCACCGCCGCATCCTTCGACAGCATCGCGCGCAGGAACTCCTTGCCACCGGCGACATTCTTGCCCTGAGACGGGACGATGTAGCCCTCGCCAGCCGTCGAGTGCAGCGCCTCCCACGGCATCTTCGAGTTGGTCGACACGACAGGCTCAGGTGCACCGGTCATCTTGAACCCCGACTTCGTCTGGTCCTTCATCTCGTTCTCGATCCAGCCGCCCGACGGATAGAGGATGAAGTCCTCGGCGTCGCTCCACTGGGCCTGGGCGGCGGTGAATACGGTCCCCGATCCGCCCGGCTTCATGTAGCCGGCATCGATGATCTTCTTCAGCCCGTTGAACACGTCCTGAATCGGAGGGAGCGACCAGCAGTCGGGCTTGAGATTCTCCAGCGCCAGCCGTACCTCGTCGCCGCCCTCTTTGATTGCGGAGCCGATAGCCATGGTCTGGTAATAGGTCGCCGCCTCCTTGCCCCAGCCGAGCAGGTACTTGCCCTTGGCCTTGGCCTTCTCGCCCAGGGCCAGCATCTCGTCATACGTCTTTGGAACGGTCCAGCCGTTCTGCTCGAAGAGCGCAGCCGAGTACCAGAGGGCGTACACGGTAAGGGCGTAGTTCAGCACAATGAACTTGCCGTCGAACGTTCCCGGGTTCATGACGCCCGGGTAGAGCGTGTCCTTGATCACCGTGCCCTCGTAGTTCTTCGCCTCAACGACGTCGTTCAGCTCGGCCAACTGGTCGCGGATCGTATTGATTCCGATCAGACCGGCGCCGCTGTTGTCGATGACATCTGGCGGGTTGCCTGCAACGAAGCGGGGCTGCAAGGTCTGGGCGACCTTGGTGGTAGGCGACACCTTCACTGTTACGCCCTGCTGCTTGGCCTCGACCTGCTTGCCAGCGAACTCCGCGTAGTCGATGCCGTATCCGCCCTTGAAGATGACC
Organism: Propionibacteriaceae bacterium; assembly: GCA_036566085.1. GTDB lineage: Bacteria > Actinomycetota > Actinomycetes > Propionibacteriales > Propionibacteriaceae > Microlunatus. The sequence continues at coordinate 3,498 of DATCXA010000751.1, read as the reverse complement.
GCGTCAACCGTCGAGCCCGATTGCACTCCGAAGGGGTTCGTGTCGCTGACCTGACCTGCCGGTGCGGAACTCTGTGAGGTGCTGGTGCCGGTACCCGAAGTGGCGCAGGCCGCGAGCGACCCTGTAGCGGCCAAGGCCGCCGCGGCGAGTGAGCCGCGAAGGAAGTCGCGCCGCCCGAGCGGCCTGGAGTTGATGTCCATCTGATGTCCCTTCCGATTGATCCCTGTTGGTTCTATGAATTGCTTACTCCGCGCGGCCGGTTCGTCTCAGGTGACGCGCCGGATCCGACCTCGGTACTTCTTCTCGAGCGCCTGGTTGTGCTCATCCCCGCCGGGAATGTTTGCCGACAGGTATAGCGGAGCTACCTGGCCGTCGCCGTTCATCCGCTCGGCGACGCCGATGGTGAGCAGCTGGGCGATGAACGCGCTCGTGATCGAGGAGACCGAGCCCACGGCAACGCCGCCGGGCAGGGCGAGAGTCGCGTCGCCGTACGGCGCCAGGTTGTCGATCACCACGTCAGCGACCTCCGACAGCCGCAGGCCGCTGGGATGCTTTGGTCGTACGCGCGCGGTGTGCTCGAGTGAGGTCACCGCGATGACGTCATGGCCCCGCTCTTTGGCCAGCAGTGCCATGCCGACCACTGACCCGTTGACACCGGAGTTCGAGGCGATGACAAAGACATCACCGGCTTGGATCGGCGAGACTTTCCATAACTCAGAAACGACGTCCGGGTTGCGTTCGAGGCTGGACCCAGCGAGGGCGTCCACTGCTATGCCACCGTGCAGCACAAGGTCGCGGAGCGCGATCTTGTTCGTCGGAATGAGGCCTCCGGCCCGGCCCGCGATCTCCATTGCGAACGCTTCCGAATGGCCCGTGCCAAAGGCCTGAATAACCGCGCCGGCCTCAATCGCCCGAGTCATCAGACCGATCGCTGCATCAAGTCCTCCGTCAGCGGCCAGGGTCGCCAGGCGCTCAAGCCGCTGGCTTACCTCGCTCGCGAAGTCACTCACCACGGGTGCTAGTGCACTCTTCGTCACCGGTCGGCCTCCTCTCGTTCAGAGGGGCCGCTTCCATCCCGCAATGCGCCAGTCACAGTTGCCCGGGGCGGTGTACGACGGGGCCGGCGGTGCGAGGACACGGCAAGAGCCGACGCAGCCAGCTTGGCGCTTGACCGATCGAAGTTTTCCTGGGCAACGAGCAAGTAGAGCAGATCAAGCACGAGGAGCTGGCCATGTTTGGCCGACAGGTCGTCGGGCTGCCGGAGTTGCTCATAGATCGACGTCACAATGCTGCGATCGGCAAGCTCGGCCAGTGGCGACATGGGGTCATTGGTAATAGCCACTGTGAATGCGCCAGCCCGACCGGCTTCGGCGAGCATTTCGATCGTCTCGTCAGTTCGGCCAGTGGTTGAAATGCCAATCGCGACGGTGGCGGGGTCCTGGATAGCTGCACTGGTCAGACCGCTGTGTACCTCCGACCAGGCGTACGCCGGAACCCCAATGCGATAGAGCCGGCCCTGCAACTCCTCGGCAAGCATTGCGCTGCCGACGACGCCGTAGATGTCGACATGCGCACTCAGCGCGATACGCCGCGAAACCTCGGTTATGACGGCTAGATCGATGGCGGACGTGGCCTCGCGCAACGCCTTGGTATGGCTGCTGATCAGCAGCCGCAGCAGATCTTCTGGAGAGTCCTCCGGGCCGAACTCGCCTCCGATCTCTGCCGTCCAGGAATCAAATGAGGCGCTGCGGCCGACATCGGTTGCAATGCCGACTCGAAGCTCGACGTACCCGGGATAGCCGATGGTGCGGCAGAAACGCGTAACAGTCGCGGGCGAAGCTCCGGCCTGCTCGGCAAGTTCACCAATGGACAGCGTCAGCGGTGCCTGCGGATGCTCGAGTAAGTACGCTGCCACTCGAGCCACGGCGGAAGGCATGTCAGGCATCAGAGACCGGATGCGGTCTTGCACTGCAGGGTTCTGTTCGCGTGTACGAGCAGCGCGCGCGGGTGTAAGAATCACTCTCACTCTGATTCGAAGATGCTGAAATTCGCTCTTACACTAGTGTCTGGTTCCGTTCCACACAACCGATGAAACCGAACTGAAACCCTTCCGATGTTTCTTGCCGTTGACGCCGGTGGCACCAGCACTCGCGCGGTCGTACTCGACGCTGCTGGGCACGCGTACGGTCACGGTCGCGCCGGTGGCGGCAATCCGACGGCGGTGGGCATCGGCCAGGCGGTGACCGGCATTGGCTCAGCAGCCGACCAGGCGATGGTGGGCTTGACTGGCCCAGGGCGACCGATATTGGCCCTGATTGCCATGGCCGGTGAGAAACCCCCAGCCTTCCGAGAGCAGATGGAGAGCAGGCTGGCTCGGCTGGGTGTTCGCGACGTCGTCCTCGGACATGACCTACTGGGCATTTTCCACTCTGGAACTGCTGCGCTGGACGGGTATGCCCTGATCGCAGGGACGGGGACTGTGGCGGCCAGGATCCGGGGAGGCCAGCTCGATCGGGTGGTGGGCGGCAAAGGTTGGCTTCTCGGCGACGCGGGCGGAGGCTTCTGGATCGGACATGCGGTGGCTCGAGCAGTGGTCGCGTCACTGGACGGTCAGGGCCAGGCCACTGCGCTAACGGACCTCGTTCTGGACGCGATGGGGATTGCGGCCAATATGACGACGGTCGTTGGACGCGCCGAGGCGGTCCGGAGGTTGGTTTCGGCCTTGTACGCCCGGCCGCCCATCTCGTTGGCCGAGTTCGCACCGCTCGCCTTCGCCGCTCACGAGGATGGTGTCGCCCGCCAGATCCTCCTCGGCGCGTCAGCGGCGCTCGCGGACTTGCTTTCTGCCGTACGGGCGCCGGATCTGCCTGGCCCGGTTGTCGTAGGCGGGAGCATTATCGTCCGCGGCATGCTGGCTGCGCCAGCGAGCCTTCAGGCCGAGCTCGCGCCTCCGGCGGGCGGCGATCCCGTGATTCCTGTTTCGGACGGCCTGGTGGGTGCGGCTGTGCTGGTCTTGCGGCATGCCGGACTCGACGTTGACGAGTCCCTCTTCCATACCATCCAGGCGGAAGTGGCTCTTGCCGGCCGCAAAGGATCGCCGGAGTGAATGACTTCGCCGACAAGGCACAATCCCGACTCCACAGCATCGCCTCCCTACCCCAGCCACTTCAGCAGCACATCGCCCATCAGGCGAGATGCACCAAACGTCGCGACGTTGGCGTACCGGCGGTCAGCTGACGGCCAACCCATGTCGACGACCAGCACATCAGCATGCTGCGCGCGCAGCCGGTCAACGGCTTCTCTCGCAAATGGATGCCGGTGGATATCGCGCCCGATGACGAGTACGGGTTCGTCGGGTTGAAAGGGTGGCAGCGACGATTGCGCAGGAGTGATCAAGAGACCCGGCTGCGCCGCCAAGGCGGCGAACGGCCCCCACGGTGTAATTCCAACGGCGATATTGGGATCGGCCTCAACCCGTACCACGGTGTAGTGGCCCGC
>DATCXA010000715.1:0-9584 GCA_036566085.1 Propionibacteriaceae bacterium | reverse complement strand
GCTCGACATCACTGCCCCTGCTTCGATGCGGCCGCTGATCGCTGCCGCATTGAGCAGTGAGCCTGAGCGTGGCGGCGCCGGTCGTCCGGTGCTCCTGGTGGCCTCGACTTTCCGCGAGGCAGAGGAGTTGACCGCTGCGTTGCAGTCGGTGGCGGGCGAGGAAGCGGTGGCGTACTACCCGGCGTGGGAGACATTGCCGCACGAGCGGCTCAGCCCTCGCTCGGATACGGTCGGCCGGAGGCTTGAGGTGCTCCGGCGACTTGCCGGTAACAGTCAGCTTGTGACCCCGCGGATCGTGGTTGCTCCGGTACGCAGCGTTCTTCAGCCCCAAGTGAAGGGCCTGGCGGAGATGACGCCGATACGCCTTGCAGTCGGCGACGAAGCGGACCTCACCGACCTCGCGACCGCTCTGGTTGGCGCGGCGTACACCCGGGTCGATTTGGTCGAGCGACGGGGGGAGTTTGCGGTACGCGGTGGCATCGTCGATGTCTTTTCACCAACTGAAGAGCACCCAGTGCGCATCGACTTCTTCGGCGACACCGTCGAAGAGATTCGCTACTTCTCCGTCGCCGACCAGAGGTCCAGCGACATTGCCTTGACCGAAATCACCGCATCGCCTTGTCGCGAGCTGCTGCTGACCGAGGAGGTACGGGCGCGCGCGGCCACGCTCGCCGAGCAGCATCCCGAGCTCATCGAGATCTTGGACAAGATCGTGCAAGGCCATCCGGTTGATGGCATGGAAGCCCTTTCGCCGGCCCTCGTGGACGGCATGGAGCTGCTGATCGACCTAATGCCATCCGATACCCATGTGCTGATAAGCGACCCCGAACTTGTACGCGGTCGGGCAATCGAACTGGTCAAGACGAGCGAGGAGTTCCTGCACGCCTCCTGGGCGGCGGCCGCAGGTGGAGGCAAGGCGCCCATCGATCTCGGCGCATCCTCCTACCAGCCGCTCGCTGAGGTCCGTGCTGCTGCACTCGCCCGGGGGATGGCCTGGTGGACGCTGTCGCCGTTCAGCGCCGGTCCGGTGCAGGACTCCATGGCGGATGGAGGTCGCGGCATTCCGATTCGGACCGAGGACGGGGAGATCATCGATCTCTCTGATCGGGTCGCTGCGCCTGGTGTGGACTCCAGAACAGTTCCAGGACAGATCGGCGAGACCTATCGGGGTGATACCGAGGCGGCGGTCAACGAGATCACCAAGCGAGTCGGTGACGGCTGGCGCGTGGTCGTGTCGGCCGAGGGTCGGGGCACCGCGGACCGCATCGTGGAGGTCCTCGGTGAACATGCGGTGCCTGTGCGGAGCCCGTCCGCGCTGGACGAGCCACCACCCACGAGTTTGGCTACCGTGATCACCGGCCAACTCAGTCACGGTTTCGTCGCCGACAGCATCCGGCTTGCGCTCTTCACAGCTTCTGATCTCTCTGGTCAGCGGGTGCCTGACAAGGCCAGCCGGAAAATGCCGGCACGCCGCAAGAATCAGATCGACCCGCTCGAGCTGGTCTCTGGCGATCCGGTGGTCCACGGCCAACACGGAGTCGGCCGCTACGTCGAAATGTCACAGCGCACCGTAGCCGGGGCGACCCGGGAGTACTTGGTGATCGAGTACGCGCCGTCCAGGCGCGGCCAGCCAGGTGATCGGCTCTATGTCCCGATGGACTCTCTTGATCAAGTAACTCGATACGTTGGTGGAGAGAACCCGAGCCTGGACAGGCTGGGTGGCGCCGACTGGGCGAAGCGCAAGGGGCGTGCCCGTCGAGCGGTTCGCGAGATCGCCGCAGAGTTGATCAAGCTGTACGCGGCCCGGCAGGCCACCCGCGGTCACGCATTTTCGCCCGATACGACGTGGCAGCGGGAGCTTGAGGACGCCTTCCCCTTCATCGAGACTCCGGACCAGCTCGGAGCGATCGACGACGTCAAACGCGACATGGAACAGATCGTGCCGATGGACCGCCTCATCTGCGGCGACGTCGGTTATGGCAAGACCGAGATTGCGGTACGCGCCGCGTTCAAGGCAGTGCAAGACGGCAAGCAGGTGGCGATCTTGGTTCCGACGACCTTGCTGGTGCAGCAGCACTACGCGACCTTCGGCGATCGCTATGCCGGCTTCCCCGTCAACGTTGCACCACTCAGCCGGTTCTCCACCGAGGCCGAGGCCAGGGCAACCATCGAGGGTCTCGCCGATGGCAAGGTCGATGTCGTCGTAGGCACCCACCGACTGCTGTCGGATGAGGTGAGCTTCAAGGACTTGGGTCTGGTGGTGATCGATGAGGAGCAGCGCTTTGGCGTCGAGCACAAGGAAAGGCTCAAGCGCCTGCGTACCGCCGTCGATGTGCTGGCGATGTCGGCCACGCCGATCCCGAGGACTCTTGAGATGGCGGTCACCGGGATTCGTGAGATGAGCACGATCATGACTCCGCCTGAGGAGCGTCATCCCGTTCTCACGTTTGCTGGGCCATACGACGAGGCTCAGGTGAGTGCAGCCATCCGGCGCGAACTGCTCCGTGAGGGGCAGGTGTTCTATGTACACAATCGCGTGCAGAGCATTGACAAGACTGCCCGCCGGATCGCCGAGTTGGTGCCTGAGGCCCGAGTGGTCACTGCGCATGGCCAGATGAGCGAACAGCGGCTGGAGCAGGTCATGATCGACTTCTGGGAGCGCCGAGCTGACGTGCTGGTCTGCACCACGATTGTGGAAGCGGGTCTGGACATCTCGACCGCCAACACGCTGCTGATCGAGCGCTCGGATCTGATGGGGCTTTCCCAGCTGCACCAGTTGCGCGGTCGAGTCGGCCGCGGCAGAGAGCGCGGCTACGCCTACTTCCTTTATCCACCGGACAAGCCGCTGACTGAAACCGCGTACGACCGGATTAGCACCATCGCGGCGCACAGCGATCTGGGTTCTGGCATGGCTATCGCTATGAAGGACCTCGAGATACGCGGTGCGGGCAATATGTTGGGCGGAGAGCAGTCTGGTCACATTGCCGACGTCGGGTTCGACCTCTACATCCAATTGGTAGGCGAGGCGGTCTCAGAGTTTCGAGGTCATGAGGTCGAGCCCGAGCCCGAGGTGCGAATCGAACTGCCCGTCGACGCACATCTGCCCACCGACTACATCGAGTCGGAGCGGCTGCGGCTGGAGATGTACAAACGGCTGGCCGAGGTTCGCGTCGAAGCTGACGTCAAGGCAGTCGAAGCCGAGTTGCACGACCGCTACGGGATGCCACCCCCTGAGGTGCTCAACCTCGTCGAGGTGGCCAGGTTCCGATTGGTCGCCCGCTCTGCGGGGCTGACCGAGATCGTGGGGCAGGGTCGATTTCTCCGCTTCGCACCGGCACACCTTTCCGAGTCACGAGTCATGCGTCTGCAGCGGCTCTATCCGGGCAGTGTTGTCAAGGACGCTGTGGGCACTGTGCTCATCCCCCGGCCCACGGGCACCACTGTCGGCGGCGAGCCCCTGAAGGACACCGATCTTCTGCGTTGGGCATCCGAGCTGATTAGAGAGATCTTCACAGACTCGTGAGAGGCAATCAAACGCGTAGGATCTCCTGCGGTAGTCGTTGCTGGGGGCGGCGCACATGCGCGCACTCCGGATGTCATCGCAGAGGACGGTGAATGAGTCTTTCCGCTCACCGCGGGTGGCGCGCGGTACGAGTCACAGTGCTTGGCGGCGTTCTGCTGCTCACACTGCTTGTCGCTGGCTGTGCCAAGCAGGGTCCCAGCGTTGTGGCGTACGTCGATAACTCGAAGATCACCCAGCAACAGGTGGATGACGCTGTCGAAGGGGTGTCGAGCATCCTGCAGGAGGGCCAGTCGGTATCCCGCGCCGCCGTCGTCAACGCCATGATCCACGGTGTCATCGCGGAGAATCTCGCTGCTGCGAACAAGATCACCATCACTGATGGCGATCGTGATGCGCTGATCAAGAACAGCAACCTCGCTGGCCTGCTCAACGTACCCAAGGGACGACCGATTGCCTACGACGTTGCCGATCAGCAGATCGTGTCCGAGAAGCTCGGCAGCGAGGCATACATTGCGGCCCTAGCCAAGCAGCAGGTGATCCTCAACCCCCGCTTCGGTGTACTGGATCCGAATCAGAAGACGATCATCACCGACAAGTCGGCATCGCTGACCGAACCGTTGCCCAGTCCAACGCCGTAGTGCAACGTGCCGCTACCCGAGCTCCAGCGACTGGTCCACGTAATGGCGCGGCTGCGCCAGGAATGTCCGTGGGATGCCCAGCAAACTCATCGATCCCTCGTGCAGTACCTGGTCGAGGAGACCGCCGAAACGATCGAGGCGATCGAGGGTGCAGATCAAGATCATCTTGGGGAGGAGTTGGGCGATCTGCTGCTCCAGGTGATCTTTCACGCCGAGATCGCCAGCGAGCAGTCACCGGGCTTTACCATCGAGGACGTTGCACGCGGGATTGCCGACAAGCTCATCTCCCGGCATCCTTACGTTTTTGCCACGGCCGACGTGCCCACCGACCTGAATTACACCTGGGAGCAGCGCAAGGTAGCCGAAAAGGGACGTACCTCGGCGCTCCAAGGCATCCCAGATCAGCTCTCAGCCCTGGCTCGGGCAAACAAGATCATCAGCAGACTACGATCGCGACGTGTGGCGGTCCACTTGCCCGACGAGCCAACTACCGCTGACGAGGTGGGTACGCAGCTGCTCGCTCTAGCAGCCCGTGCCCATGCGGCCGGAATCGATCCTGATCAGGTGCTTCGGGATGCCGTACGCGTTTTGGAAGATCAAGTACGCGACGCTGAGTCGGCGTCGACCGACGCAACTCCGGCTTAGCAGCCGTCGCCTATTCTGTGGACATGTCCGAGCCCCCGCAGCAACGGCCGGCCCCTCAGGCTCACCCGCCCCAGAACTACCCTCCGCAGAATTACCCTCCCCAGAACTATCCCCCGCAGAACTACCCTCCCCAGAACTACCCACCCCACAACCAGCCGGCACAGAATCCGCAAGCTCAGCCATACCCGTTGAATCCTGGATCGCCCTATCCCGCGCAACCGCCCTACCGGCAGACCGCCCGTAGGCCGAGCGAGGAGTTGCAACGCGATGCCGAGGCTGCGTTGGCGGCACGGATGGAACTGGGTCCGGAATACAACGAGTACGTCGCCGCCGGCCTGGCCGAAAGGGTCGAGGACATCGCGGAGGCGCGCGCTGCGGAGCTTCGACAACAGGCTCTGGAGGCCAGCCGGGCCCAGGCGGCCGAGCAGAGCGGCCGAGGGCGGCAGTTCGCGTTGGCCATCGTCTCCGTCGTCATGGGTATCCCTATTACAGCGATAACTGCCAGCGAGGTCGATCCGAGTGTCGTGGGCGTAGCGGTCTCCTGGGCTGGCCTTGTCGGAGTGAACTGGGTCCACGCACGCAGCCTTCGCAGGCGGAAATAGCGCGGCCACCAGGCAGTCATCACCCGGCGTGAGGAATCTCGATCTGGCGCGTGCGGCGCCACTGCCTCACCGGGGACCGCCGATAGGCTGAGGCCACCATCGTTTCCGAAAGGCGGCACTCGTGGCGAGCATTGAATTCATAGGCGCGCGAGAAATCCTCGATTCCCGTGGCAACCCGACCGTCGAGGTTGAAGTCATTCTCGACGACGGCTCCGAGGGCCGGGCCGCTGTGCCCTCAGGCGCATCAACTGGCGCCTTCGAGGCTGTGGAGCTGCGTGATGGCGAGGCTCGCTACGGCGGCAAAGGCGTCAGCAAAGCCGTGCTCGGCGTTATTGATCAACTTGGACCGGAATTGATCGGGTACGAGGCCAGCGAACAGCGGCTGGTCGATCAGGCAATGCTCGATCTGGACGGTACAGACAACAAGTCCAAGATCGGCGCCAACGCCATTTTGGGTGTTTCGCTGGCGGTCGCGCATGCGGCCGCGCATTCCGCCGACCTGCCGCTGTACCGCTATGTCGGCGGCCCCAACGCCCACTTGCTTCCGGTGCCGATGATGAACATCGTCAATGGCGGAGCACATGCTGATTCCGATGTCGATGTGCAAGAGTTCATGATCGCGCCGATTGGTGCTGCGACCTTCCGAGACGCCTTGGAGATGGGAGCGACGGTCTACCACTCGCTCAAGTCGGTGCTGAAGAAGCAGGGACTTGCCACCGGCCTAGGCGACGAGGGGGGGTTTGCGCCTAACCTGCCTGCCAATGTCGCAGCACTCGAGCTGATCTCCACCGCCGTGGAGTCGGCGGGTCTGAGGTTGGGCAGCGACATCGCACTTGCGTTGGACGTCGCAAGCACGGAGTTCTTCGACTCGGGCAGCTACACCTTCGAGGGCAAGGTGCTCTCGGCCGCTGAGATGACCGGAATCTATGAACAGTGGATCAACGACTTTCCAATCGTCTCGATCGAGGACCCGTTGGCAGAGGACGACTGGGCGAGCTGGAGTGCGCTCGTGGCACGGCTGGGTGACAAGGTCCAGGTGGTGGGCGACGACCTGTTCGTCACCAACGTCTCACGGCTGCAACGCGGCATCGCCGAGCAGGCGGCAACCGCCTTGCTGGTCAAGGTCAACCAGATCGGATCGCTTACTGAGACTCTGGACGCTGTTGATCTTGCCCACCGTTCCGGTTTCCGTTGCATGATGAGCCACCGTTCAGGTGAGACCGAGGACACCACGATTGCCGATCTTGCGGTTGCCACCAACTGCGGCCAGATCAAGTCCGGCGCTCCCGCGCGTACCGACCGGGTTGCCAAGTACAACCAGCTGCTGCGGATCGAGGAGGACCTCGATGACGCGGCCCGCTACGCAGGCGCCTCAGCCTTCCCACGGTTCAAGGCCGGATAATTGCCGTCCGGTCGAAGGCCTACCGCCCGCCCAAGCGCAGGTCCTGGGCGCGGCAGGCCGCGAGCCCGTACCACCCAGGTAGGCAAGGCGTCCACGTCGGCCCGCACATCCAACGGGGCAGCTGCGGCCCACGAGGAAGCAGCTGCCCCGCTGCGGCGCCGGGGATACGGCCTGACCGCCCGGGCTATCGCCCTCTCGGTGGTACTGCTGATCTTGACCATCTCGTACGCGACGTCTCTGCGAATCTACTTTTCCCAGGCCCACGAGATCTCGACAACTAGGGCGGAGATTGCCGAGCGCCAACAACGGATCCGTGATCTCCAAGGTGAGTTGGCCCGATGGGATGACGAGGCCTACGTCAGAACCCAAGCTAGGGAACGGCTGGGTTGGGTCGTACCAGGAGAAACCGGCTACACCGTCGTAGGCGCTGATGGCAAGCCGCTTGGCGGCGGAGCTCAGATCAGCGCCGAGGCTGCCACGCAGGAGCCACCACAGAACTCCTGGTGGTCCAAGTTGTGGGGCTCGGTAGAGGCCGCCGATCGGCCGGCGCCAGTCAAGACATCGGCTGAGGAAAAGACGATCACCGTCAAGACCAAGCCGAAGAGGTGAATGCGCCTCGGGGTCACGGCTGAAGGGCGAGAAAGGCAGCGATAGCTTCGGCCGTCGGCAGGCTTGGGCTGGCTCCGCGGACCGTCACCGCCAATGCCCCTGCGGCCAACCCGCGCCGCAGCGCATCTGGAAGCGGGGCGCCGGCAGCCAGACTTGCACCAAGTGCGCCGGAAAAGGCATCACCGGCCGCAGTGGTATCCACTGGAGTGACCTGGAAAGCCGAATACTCCGCGACACCATCAGGCCCCATGACAAGGGCGCCGCGCTCGCCTTGGGTGATCACTACGGTGGCGACGCCGCGTTCGTGGAACCATCGTGCTGCGTGCTCGGCCGAGCTCCGATCACTGACAGCGATGCCGCTGAGTACCTCTGCTTCCAGTTCGTTCGGCTTGACCAACCAAACCCCTGGCCATACCGCAGCCGGAATGGGTTGCGCAGGTGCCGGATCCAGCACAAGCTGCAACTCCCACATCTGACAAACCTCAGCCACCCGCTGCACGACCGCGAGCGGGATTTCCATTTGCACCAAGACAACCGAGATTCGATCGTGCAGCTGCCTCAAGGAGGCTTCAACATCGTCCGGAGTGAGGCGGTGGTTGGCGTTCGGAATGATGACGATGTCGTTTTGGCCGGAGATTGCATCAACGCGGATGTGGGCGATCCCGGTCGATCCGTCTGTGATTCGGACTGTGCTGACATCGACACCTTCTGCAGCCAGCGTGCCCAGTGTCAGTTCGCGGAACATGTCATCGCCAACTGCGCCGATCATGTACGTCGGTGCGCCCGCGCGGACGGCCGCGATCGCTTGATTCGCTCCTTTGCCGCCTAGTACGAGCGAAAAGTCACTGCCGATCATCGTCTCACCCGGCCGCGGCAGCGGCGAGCCGAAGGCTGCCACGTCGGCGTTGATGCTGCCAACCACTGCTACGCCGGTGCGGTCCATGTGCTGAGAGTATTGCCATCGTGCCCGAACCCATGACTCCAGCAGATGAAGCCGCGGTCGCTGTGCAGCTGCAGCGGGCGCCGCGCGGTGTTGTGGGCATCGCGTACCGGTGTCCGTGTGGGAAGCCAGCCGTCGTGGTGACCCAACCTCGGTTGGACGATGGCACACCGTTCCCGACGACGTACTACCTCACGTGCCCGCGCGCAGTTGCGGCGTGCTCCGGGCTGGAAGCGCAAGGGCTCATGGCAGACATGACCGACCGACTGCGACATGATCATGAGCTTGCTTCCGCCTATCTGCAGGCCCATGAGCAATACCTGGCCGACCGAGAAGAGCTCGGTTCAGTGCCGGAGATCGCACGCATCAGCGCGGGAGGAATGCCCGATCGGGTGAAGTGCCTACATGCCTTAGTGGCGCATTCCTTAGCTGCCGGCAGCGGAGTCAACCCGCTCGGTGACGAGGCACTGAAGGAAATAGGGATGTTCTGGGCTCCCCCTTGTTTGGAGGAGGTCTCGTGAGGAGGGTTGCCGCCATCGACTGCGGAACCAATTCCATCCGCCTGTTGATCGCCGAACCAGCCGGCTCAGATGGTTTGAAAGATCTAGAACGGCGGCTTGAGATTGTGCGCCTTGGTCAGGGCGTGGATGCCAGCGGCGAGTTTCATCCCGACGCATTGCAACGTACATTCGCAGCGGTCGAGGAGTACGCGAAGTTGATCAAGAAGGCCGATGTACCTGCGGAGAGGATTCACTTTGTAGCGACCTCGGCTACCCGCGACGTCAAGAACCGCGAAACCTTCTTTGCCGGCATCAAAGAGCGTCTCGGGGTCGTGCCAGACGTGATCAGTGGCGAGGCCGAGGCCCAATTGTCGTTCATCGGCGCCCTGAGCCGGGTGAGACCGGAATCTGAACCGGTCCTCGTCATGGACATTGGAGGAGGCTCGACAGAGCTCATCACCGGCGGCAGCAACGGCGACATGCAGTGCGCGATATCTCTCGACGTTGGATCGGTGCGTGTCACCGAACGTTTCCTCAAACACAATCCGGTCGCAGCTGATGATCTTGAACGCGCCATTGGGTACGTGGATGGCCTGCTGGCGGACAGCGGCGTGGACTTCGGCTCGATCGGTAGCTGGATCGGGGTTGCCGGCACTGCGACAACTCTGGCTGGCCTGTATCTAGAGCTGGAGCGCTATGACCCCGAGCGAGTGCACGGGTCCAGA
>DATCXA010000714.1:0-2201 GCA_036566085.1 Propionibacteriaceae bacterium | reverse complement strand
GTTGCCGCATGTGGCCAGTGTTCGAGTCCGGGGCTCCCGGGGCGGCTACGCGTATGAAGGAGCCGGATCTGCGGTCGTCTTCACCGACGACGGCTACCTCATCACGAACGCTCATGTTGTCGGCGGCACGAAGCGCGGCGCGGTCGCGTTCGCCGATGGGAGTGAATCCCAGTTCGACGTGGTGGGTTCAGATCCGCTCTCCGATCTGGCGGTGATCCGCGCGCGTGGAGACACGCCTTCCGCAGCGCAGTTCGGCGACGCGGACTCGCTGCGCGTCGGGCAGCTCGTGGTTGCCGTTGGCAGCCCGCTTGGCTTGGCGGGCTCGGTGACCGCAGGAGTTGTCAGTGGGCTTGGCCGGTCGCTGCCCACGCGAAGCGGTCAAGCGGGCCGCGTAGTCGAGGACGTGATCCAGACCGATGCCGCCCTCAACCCGGGGAATTCCGGCGGTGCGCTCGCGGACGCAAAGGCCCGGGTCGTCGGCATCAACACGGCCGTCGCCGGCGTGGGACTGGGGTTGGCCGTGCCGATCAACAGCACCACCCGTCGGATCATCGGCACCCTCATGAGGGAGGGGCGGGTGCGCCGCGCCTACCTAGGGCTGGTCAATACCCCGGCGCCGCTGCCAGCCGCCCTTGCGGCTCGGACCGGCCAGCGTCAGGGCTTGCGGATCATCGAGGTGGTTCCTGGCGGTCCGGCCGATCAGGCCGGGCTCAAGGCCGGGGATATCGTGCTGTCCGCCGGCCGGGCGCCAGTAGCCCAGGCAGAGAGCCTGCAGCGGCTGCTCTTCGCCGATGCCATCGGTGAGCCACTCCCGCTGACCGTCTTCCGCAACGGCGCCATGGTCGACGTCATCGCTGTGCCCGGCGAGCTTGAACGCGTGTGACGCCGCTCCACCTCGGAGTGACGCGAAGTGTTGTCATGAAGCAGACGGCGGGCAGGGTGCCGGCGGACCTCATCGTCTGAGGTCACCACGGTCGGCAGAGTCAGGAAAAGGCGCGCCAGCCGAGTGGACTGATCACGCCCTGAGAGATCCTTCGTGCATCCGCAGGGTGTTTCAACCCGGCGGGCGGGCGGTGTCTCAACCCGGCGGGTTGAAGAGGAGTTCGCACACTTCCTTATAGAGCTCTTCCGGATCGGGCAGGAATTCGATCAAGTGCAGGGCCTGGTCTTGTCCTGCTGACTCGAGGACGAACGTGCCATAACCGAACAGACGGCCGAGAGCCGGGCGCTCGTAACGCATGTCCGTAACGCGAGTCAGCGGCATCATGCCTACTTGGCGGGTGAGGACCCCCCACGTGCGAACGAAGCGCTTGTCCGTCACCACGAACCAGTCCATCGACCAATCAAGGATTCGCCAGAGGAAGAGGCCTAGCACTGATGCCCAGGCCAGCCACATGATAAGCCGGACTGGTGGCGCCAGTGGCATCACGGTGTCGAGCAGCAGCGCGACCACCAAGCCGACGAAGACTGCAACGGCGGGCAAGAATATCTCAGCCCAATGACGACGGACCTCGATGACGATGGTTTCCGTAGGCAGGAGAAATCGTTTGAGGGCCGTTTCCGCCCGGCTCACCGAAGGAGCTGTAGGCGCCATGCTCAGACCAGCGCGTTGAAGAAGTCGAACAGACCCTGGAAGGCCTGCTGGATCCAGTCAAACCCCTGATGGACCCAGTCAGCCGACGTCTGCGGCTTGTTCGCGATCATGAAGACGACAAAGATGATGAAGAGCCAAAAAAGAATTCTCCTAGTTCCCGGTTTCACCTGTGCCCGCCTTCCCGCGTACCACGCCGTAGACGTTCATTGTTAGCGCCCGGAGCGTCAAGATCGAGTACCGACACCAGAGACCTTCGGCGTCTCCCAAGCTGAGCCGGGGCTAACGGCGTGGATACTCGACGTGGTGCCCATCCGGGGGGCTGTGATCACTCAGGGTTACCAATCGTGTGACGCTGCCTTCGATCGGTGACAGTATGGCCGCTTTGCCGCGTTCTGACGATCCCTCCTGTCGGGGCCGAACCCAGTCCGTTTCGCGGGTGGGCCGCCTCGGTGCGCCTGGGCGCGCTGTGGCAGCCGTCCGGCTGGTCTTCTGCCAGTTGGGTGATTCCCGTATTCCGGCATCTGGACCATGCCGAGACACGCTTGTGTGGAGCGAAGAGCCGCTGGTGAGCGGTAGCTGCGGCGGCTCTCGTGCCGAGCCAGAAATG
>DATCXA010000709.1:0-5113 GCA_036566085.1 Propionibacteriaceae bacterium | reverse complement strand
AACCGCATCGGCTACCCCGTCGTTCTGAAGCCGCTCGACGGCAACCATGGTCGCGGCGTCATGCTCGACCTGCGTAGCGATATCGACGTACGCAGCGCGTTTGACGCTGCCAAGTCGGAGTCGCGAAGCGGATTGATCATTGTCGAGACTTATGTCACCGGACGGGACTACCGATGCCTGGTGATCGACGGCAAGATCGCTGCCATCGCCGAGCGGGTCCCGGCTCATGTCATCGGCGATGGTGCGCTGACGATCGATGAGCTGGTTGCCAAGACCAATGCCGATCCCCGCCGCGGCGTTGGTCATGAGAAGGTGCTGACCAGGATCAAGATCGATCAGACTGCAATTGATCTTGTAGCGGCGCAAGGCTTCAGCCTTGCTGACGTGCCGCCGGAGGGCACCATGGTGAAGCTCACGCTGACCGGAAACATGTCCACCGGTGGTGTCTCCATCGACCGCACCTTTGAAGCACATCCGGAGAACATCGAGATTGCCGAAGAGGCAGCCCAGGTCGTCGGATTGGATATTGCGGGCATCGACTTCATCGCACCGGATATCACCCAGCCGGTACGCGAGACCGGCGGAGCTATTTGCGAGGTGAATGCTGCGCCGGGCTTCCGGATGCATACCCATCCGACGATCGGTGATCCGCAGTACGTGGCGAAGCCGGTGATCGACATGCTGTTTCCGCCGGGTACGCCGAGCCGGATACCGATCGTCGCTGTCACCGGCACGAACGGCAAGACTACGACGGCACGGATGATCGCCCACATCTTCAAGGGCATCGGCAGGAAGGTCGGTATGACCTCTACCGATGGTGTCGTGATAGACGAGCGGTTGGTCATCCGCTCGGACGCCTCTGGGCCGCGGTCGGCGAAGATGGTGCTGCAGAATCCTCGGGTCGACTTCGCTGTCTTCGAGGTGGCACGCGGCGGCATCCTGCGCGAAGGCTTGGGGTATGAGCGCAACGACGTGGGGGTCGTACTGAACGTCCAGGCTGATCACCTGGGCCTCCGCGGCGTCGACACGCTCGACCAGCTCGCAGATGTCAAAGCGGTCATTGTGGAGGCGGTGCCGCGGAACGGCTTTGCCGTACTCAATGCCGACGATCCGCTGGTCAGAGCGATGCGGCGACGTTGCTCTGGCCGGATCGTGTGGTTCAGCATGGCCGAGCCAGGCAGCGAGATCCGCGATTCGGTCGATGATCACTGCCGGCGCGGCGGACGGGCCGTCGTGCTGGAGCACAGTGATCTTGGTGACATGATCGTGGTCAAGGAAGGCCGCCGCTCCATGCAGCTGGCCTGGACCCACCTGCTGCCGGCAACTTTCGGCGGTCGCGCCACGATGAACATCCAAAACGCCATGGCGGCAGCAGCGGCAGCGTTCGCAGCGGGCGCCTCGCTGCATGACGTCCGGCAGGGCTTGCGCAGCTTCTCGACCAACTACTACCTCGCGCCCGGCCGCCTCAACGAGGTCGGTGTGGAAGGCCGGACCGTCATCGTCGACTATTGCCACAACGTCCCGGGGATGATCATGCTCGGCGACTTCGTGGACAAGACCGGCGATGCCCTGGAAAGCACAAATGATCTAGGGCGGGTGTCGCGGATTGGGCTGATCGCCACCGCTGGTGATCGCCGAAATGATGACATGCACGCGCTCGGCCAGGAGGCGGCTCAGCACTTCGATGTCCTGATCGTCCGGGAGGACAAGAATCTACGGGGCCGGGCACCAGGTGACGTGGCCGAGCTAGTGGCAAACGGGGCGCGTCGTGCAATGGCGGAGGGTGCGCGCTGTAAGCAGGTCGAGATCGTTCTTGATGAGCTGGCAAGCGTTCAGCATGCGATGTCGCGATCCAATCCCGGTGACCTCGTAGTGATTTGTGTTGAACAGCATGCAGCTGTGATGGCCTATCTGGAGTCTTACGGTCATCACGCGCAGCCCGGAGCACGGCCTGAGAACGCTGCAGAGATCAGCAATGCCGTGCCTGACCCCGATTCGCACTGAGCACCTTGGCGCGCAAGACCTCGGCACTGTCGCGCGAGGCGCCGTGATCGAGCAACCACTGATCAAGTAGCTCGCGATCTTGGTGAGTCATGACCGCCACGACGTCCCCGGGCCGTGCTTGGTCGACCAGCGAGATCAGACCGCCGAGTTCGCTATCGTGTGCGGCTTGGATATCCACACCAGCGTGAGCGGCGCCTTCGACGATCAATTCGTTGATCTGATCCATGCTTCGGCCGCGCAGGTAGTTCTGTTTGCCGACGATTTCCACAACGTCGGCACCTAGGCCGGCAATCTCACCGAGGCGTACGAAGACATCGTCGCTGCGATCACCTGCTGTACCGACACCCAGCAGCATTCGACCCTGCGGAGACCGAATGCCATTCATGATCTCCAACAGCGCCTCGAGCCCCGCCTCGTTGTGGGCCAGGTCGATCACTACGCTGATCGTTCCGCTGGTGATCGGGACGGTCCAGATGTTCATCCGTCCCGGGTTGGACTCATTGGGATCAAACGATCGCAGGCCGTCGGCGACCTGCTGAACATCCAAGCCCAGCGCCAGGGCGGCCGAGGTCACCGCGAGCACGTTCTCCACATTCACCTTGCTCAAGCCCGCCAGAGTCATCGGTACATTGACCACCTCGACGACCTGGAGCGGATCCGCACCCGGTCTCAGCACACTGATCCAACCGTCGAGCAGCGTCGTGACACGGCCGCCACCGGAGAGGACGCGGCGTGCTGACGGCGAGTCGGGGTCACGAGTGAACACCCAGATCTGAGCTTTGGTACCAAGGCGCATAGCGAAGGTTCGCGGGTCGTCGGCGTTCAACACACACCAGCCATCCGGCTTGGTGATCTTGGTGATCACCGCCTTCACCTCAGCCAGCTGATCGAGAGTGTCAATGCCGCCGAGGCCGAGATGGTCGGCGCTGATGTTGGTCACCACCGAGACGTCGTTGTAAGCCACACCGACACCGCGGCGCAGGATTCCGCCGCGGGCTGTTTCGGTGACCGCCAGCTCGACACCAGGGTGACGGAGTACCCTACTTGCTCCACTCGGGCCTGAGAAGTCGCCCGCCTCGATCAACTCACCGTCGATGTAGACACCATCGGTGCTCGACCAGCCAACCAACATGCCAGCTAGACGCGCCACATGGCCGATCATCCGCGCCGTGGTGGTCTTGCCGTTGGTGCCGGTGATCGCTACCACGGGAATCCGCGGTCGGATCAACCCCCGAGTCGAACCGAGCGGAGCCGCCGCGAGGGCAGCGCCCTCAGTGTTGATCATTTCAGCGACCACACGGGGACCGCCGCTCACGGCATCCAGTACCCGGGCCACCCCGTACGCCAGGGCCTCCGCCCGCCCGGCGTTGCGCCAGGGAAATGCCACGACCAGCTCGTTCACCGACTGCCCGGTCCGGGTCCGCACCGCGAGCCGGGTCGCACCGCCTGCCCGAGCGATCCGCCTGACGATCTGAGTGAGCAGCCGTATTGCAAAGCGTTGCCGGAAAACTGTCCCGGCCGCTCCAGGCCGCGGCCCGCCTAGGCCCAGCTCTGTGCCAAGATCACGAGCCGCGGTGTCGGGCAGGGCCCCGAGTTCGCTGAGGTCAAGCGTGAGCTTCGCCGCCGGCCGCGGGAAATACAGGTTGGGACCGTCAAGTAGGCGCAGTTCGACCAGGGACCGGGGAGTGGGTGCAGTGGCCATTCGGCCCGTCAGGCACCTGTGGAGTGCAGGCCGCCGTCGACGTGGATCATCTCACCGGTCGTCTTCGGGAAGAAATCACTGAGCAGCGCCACCACCGCCTTAGCTGTTGGCGTGATGTCTTTGGGATCCCAGCCCAGCGGCGCTCGTTCGCCCCACACTTCGTTGAAGGCGTCGGCGCCGCCGATCGCCTTCTTGGCTAACGTTTCCAACGGACCAGCGGCGACAAGATTGACGCGAATCCCATCGGGTCCGAGGTAGCGGGCGAGATAGCGACAGGTGCTCTCCAACGCCGCCTTAGCGACGCCCATCCAGTCGTAGACCGGCCATGAGACCGTTGCATCGAAGGTCAGTCCAATTACCGAGGCCGGTTCAACCAGCAGCGGCTTGCAGGCCATAGTCAATGACGCCAACGAGTAGGCCGACACTTGCAGCGCGGTGCCGACATCGGACCACGGCGTGCTCAAGAATTTTCCACCGAGCGCAGTCTCCGGGTTAGCGAAGGCCAGCGAGTGCACCAGCCCATCGAGATGGTCCAGATGCTCACCCAACTGGGCTGCGAGGCCAGCTAAATGATCTTCGTTAGTGACGTCGACCTCCAGCAGCAGCGGGACCGGGTCGAGTTTCTTGATCACCCGAGCAGTCAGGCTCATGGCCCGGCCAAAGTTGGAGACCACCACCGTTGCTCCCTCAGCCTGAGCGATCTTGGCAACATGAAAGCCAATGGAGCTGTCTAGGGTGACGCCGGCAACAAGGATGTTCTTGCCCTCGAGAATGCCCACAGATTTCCTTTCAGCGTTTCCTTTCAGTGGCCCATGCCAAGGCCGCCGTCGACAGGGATCACTGCGCCGGTAATGTAGCTGGCCGCGTCGCTGGCGAGGAACTCGATCGTTCCTGCAACGTCGTCAACGGAGCCGAACCGGCCAAGCGGAATCTGCTCGGCGTACTTCTTGATCAGGTCCTCGCCCAGCTCGGCGGTCATGTCGGTCTGGATGAAGCCCGGAGCGACGACATTCGCCGTAATGCCGCGCGATCCCAGCTCACGGGCCAGGGAGCGTGCCATCCCCACCAGGCCAGACTTCGAAGCCGCGTAATTCACCTGTCCGGCAGAACCCATCATGCCGACCACAGAGGAGACGAACACGATCCGTCCGAACTTTCCGCGGACCATCGGTCGCGCGGCCCGCCGCGCCACTCGAAAAGCACCGCTGAGATTGGTCGCAATGACCCGATCCCAGTCCTCATCCGACATTCGCATGAGCAAGGTGTCCCTGGTGATTCCGGCGTTCGCGACGAGCACCTCGACGGCTCCGAGGCCCGACTCGACCTGCGCGAACGCTGCCTCCACCTGGGCCGGATCGGTCACATCGCACTGCACACCGAGTACATCGGCGGGCACATCGCCGCTGC
>DATCXA010000706.1:0-3031 GCA_036566085.1 Propionibacteriaceae bacterium | reverse complement strand
CGCCAGTCGTTCCGTCTGCGATTACTGCCGTCGCTGATGTCATTCCTGGCAAAGAGGGCACCCAAATAAAGGTGGAATGCGTGTACGCCGAGGTCAATGATCCGCGACCGGGCAGCAGTCACGACATGTATTCGATCTTTGTGGTCGACCGATCCGGTAACGCCTCAGAGATCAAGGAATGGCCCGCAACGCCGAACAAGCAGATGCGACCAAGTGGCACGACTCCGCTCAAGCCCTCACAAATCGCTGATCTTGAGATTCGGGAGTCCAACACCAACGAAGTACTGCTTCGCGCCCCACTTAGCTAACTCGGCCGACGTGTGACTCCCTGACTCCGGTGATGAAACCTACGTTCACCTAGATTGCCCACGCTCTGCACAGGTTGCAACCTATGCAGACCGCGTGCAATCTACGTACACGTAGGTTTCGTCAACGAGCCGACGGGTGCCGGCGTTAGCCGCGGGTGATCTCGGTGCTGAGCTGCAGATCCGTGACTGAGCGTCCGGCAAGCAGCTGGTATGTGCCGGGCTCGGTCGCCCAGGCGTGAGCCGAGCTGTCCCAGTGTCGGAAGTTGCGGTCGGCGACGGTGATGACAGCTTTCACCGTTTCCCCAGCGGCCGCCTCGACAGCCGCGCAGCCCACCAGCCAACGCGGAGCGCGCTCCACGGCACTGTCCGGTCGGCTGGCGTAAAGCTGCACCACTTCGCGGCCGAACCGCGAGCCTGAGTTGCGTGCGGTGATGCTCACGGTGTCCCCCTCTACCGTGATGTCCTCGTAGGCCCAGGTCGTATAGCCCAACCCATGACCGAATGGGAACGCCGGTATGCGCCCCGTCGCGAGATACCAGCGGTAGCCGATCAGCAGGCCCTCGTGGTATGGCAATTCCCCGTTGACTGGCGTGACCGAGGGCAGCTCTTCCTCTGAGGCCGGCCAGGTCACTGGCAGGCGGCCACCCGGCTCGACGGCCCCGCTGAGCACGTCGGCCAGCGCATTTCCGAACTCCTGGCCAGGGAACCACGAGACCAGCACCGTAGCCACCTCGTCGATCCACGGCAGCAGCACCGGTGCGCCAGAGTTGACCACCACCACAGTCCGCGGATTGGCCGCTGCCACGGCTTGAACCAAATCGTCCTGCCGGCCCGGCAGCGCCAGACTGCTCCTATCGAAGCCCTCGCTCTCCACTTCCTCGTTGGTGCCGACCACTACCACGGCCACATCGGACTCGGCCGCGATGCGCACCGCATGATCGAATTCCGCCTGCTCGTCGATCACCGGCGCAACGTTCAGCTGAACGGTCAGCATGGTTACCTCGGCACCACCGAGTTCCGTGCCGCCGCCGGTCGGACGGTAGGTCAGGTCAACCGGCACATCCCGATCCGCCTCGAGCTCGACGACCGCGAGCTGCTGCGGCGGCTTCATCATTCCCTCGACTACGTCAGCGCCGGGCGGAAGATTGATCGTTTCGTCGAACAACACCTCGCCGTCAACGACAAGCCGAAACTCACCAAGGCCGGACGTGCCAACCGAGTAGCGGCCAGTTTGGGGCACCCGCAACCGAGTGCTCAGTTGAAGATGATCAATATCGCCGGCGTTCAGCCCTTCTTGCACTGCCCCCCACCACATCATGCTGCCGGCCGGGCGCTGCTGCCGGCCCAGCTCATGATCATCGGCAGCGAGGAAGATCACCTCAATGCCGGGCCCGCTCCCATCCGGGAGTTGCAGCAGGTCTTTCGGGGCGATGTCGGTGCGCTCGCTGCTCCGCACGCCAATTGCGTGCACCATCCGGGTCTCGGCGCTGAGTGCTGCCCGCAGACCATCAAGGGGCGAAACCACGTACGGGGGAAAGACGGTCGCACTTCCGCCACCTAGGGTGCGGGCCGTTGCCGCGTTGGGGCCAATGACTGCGACCTGCCGAAGCGAGCTTGGGGCCAGCGGTAGCAAGCCGTCGTTCTTGATCAACACCATGCCGGCCGCGGAACTTGACCGCAGTTCGGCGCTCAACTCTTCATCACTCCAACGCCGAGCCGGCGGCGTCGCCGCCTCAAATCCATCAAGGGCGCCGACCCGAGCTGCCAGCCGCAGGATACGGAGCACATGCCCGTCCACGGCGGACTCGGAAACTTTGCCCTCTTGGACTGCCTCGAGCAGCCATTCTGTCCAGGGGCTCTCGGGCCCGGGCATCGCCAGATCCAATAAGTCCTCGCCGGCCGCTGCCACCGAACGTGTGGCGTACCAGTCGGACATGATCACACCATCAAAGGCCCACTCCCGTTTCAGGACGTCGCGCTGCAACTGATTCTCGGTCATCGTTGTGCCATTGACCTTGTTGTACGCCGCCATGACCGCCCACGTGCCTGCGTCGAGGATCCGCTCGAACGGTGTCAGGTACAGCTCACGCAGCACCCGCTCCTCGACCAGCGCATTGACGCTGAACCGGTCCGTCTCGGAGTCATTGGCAACAAAGTGCTTGACCGTAGCGGAGACGCCTTCAGCCTGCAGACCTTCCACGTACGCGGTGCCGATCATGGCGGTCAACTCGGGATCTTCGCTGAAGCACTCGAAGTGCCGACCGCCGTACGGCGTCCTTTGCAGGTTGACCGTCGGTGCCAACAACACGTCCACACCCTTGCGGCGCGCTTCACTGGCGAGCAGCCGACCCATACGCTCCACGCGGGCCGGATCCCAGCTCGCAGCCAGAGCGGTGGGCGAGGGCACATTGGCCGAAGGGCTGCGCTCGTCCCAGGTCTCGCCACGAACCCCAGCCGGACCGTCGGAGGTGACGAGACGTCGCAGTCCGATCTCGGGAATGGGATGCAGCGCCCAGATGTCGGCGCCAGTCATGAGCCGTATCTTCTGCTCAAGGCTTAGCTGCGCCAGCCGGCCAGCGAGTTCAGCTTCATGATCAACTGCGGTGGTCTGGGTCATAGAGGTCATCGTCCCAGTCGTCTGCGGCCGCCGCTACGGTGAGGGGCATGCCCTCTCAAGAAGCTGAGATTTCCGCTGCTGCGCTCGCGACCGAATGTGAGCGGCT
>DATCXA010000692.1:0-3715 GCA_036566085.1 Propionibacteriaceae bacterium | reverse complement strand
GGCTTCCGGAAGCATTCGGCGGCTACCCGCGAGCCATGACGAAATACCCCGTGCAATATCCCACCGCCTGCAGCCCCCAAGCGTGGTCAACCGGAACACCATTGCTGCTGCTCCGGACCATGCTCGGCCTTCACCCGGTCGACGACAACCTGGTCGTTGACGCGGCGCTTCCGTCAAGCATTGGCCGCTTAGAATTACTCGACATCCCAGGCCGCTGGGGCCGAGTTGACGCCTTTGGACGCGGCCGCGTCGACACCCGGTGGCCTACGGGTGTCAGCTAAGCAGCGCCCAACTAGTTGAGCCGGCTCTCCGGTGCGACGGCCCCGTTCGTCCGGACGGTTCGTGTTTTGCTCGGTCGAACCCGTTTCAGCGCCTGGCCACGACCAATGGTCAGCTTCGGGCCGGATGCCCGGTCCGTGGCCTCCTGCACCGAAGGCGTTACCGAACACAGCAGATCGGCGTAGAGCTGTACGTGGTTGCTGACCATAGCGTCGCTATCAAACCGTTGGCATGCGACCGCTCGGCACCGCGCCCGGTCGAGGTCGGCAGCATCGAGCAGTGCCTTGGCAAGGCGTTCTGGGTCCTTGCGCAGGTAGCCGGTGACACCGTCGTCGATGATTTCTGGTGCCGAACCTCTCGGCGTGGCGACCACGGGCGTACCTGTCGCTAATGCTTCGATCATCACCAACCCGAAGGGCTCCGACCACTGAATGGGGTTGACCAATGCGAAGGATCCGCCGAGCAGAGCCAGCTTGTCGTGTTCGCCGAGTTCGCCGAGATATTCGATGTCGGAGGACAAGAGGGGCTTGACTTCCGCCTCGAAGTACTGCCGTTCGGCAGGCTCGCGAAGCTTGGCAGCTATCTTCAGCGGCACTCCGGCGGCGCGAGCGATGAGCGCCGCTTCCCGTGGACCCTTCTCAGGAGACATCCTTCCCAAGAAGCTGGTGTACCCGCCGTCGCCTTTGCCCTCGGGTACATCAGCGACGTCAATGCCGTGATGAATGATTCGAGTCACCGTGGCACCGATGGCTGTCGAGGCCTGATGGCGTGAGATGGCGATCGTGGATACGCCGCGGTACGCCCGATAAATCGGCGCCATGTTCCGATCGAACGGGCCGTGGAAGGTCGTCACGACCGGCGCCGACCCATCCCAACGATGCAGCAGCGGACCGATGGTTGTGTGATCGTGTATGACATCGACGTCGGCCATGGCTACATAGCTCATCAGGACGTGACGTAGCTCGCTGTTCACATCCGAGCACACCGGCGCACCTTCGGCAGCATCATCAGCGCCTGGAACTTGCGGGACGGGGCAGGTGCTATTGCCGGGCGCCGCAAGCAGAACATCGTGACCAGCGCGCACAAGGCCCCGTGCCAGGCGGTCGATAACCGCTTCGATCCCTCCGTAGCGCGTCGGTGGAACAGGCACCCACGGTGGAGCGATAAGACCAATTCGCATAACCAATCCCCTCGAGTAAGCGCCGCACCTTCGTCGACATCACGGCTTCCCGTGGTTGGGCAAGATACGGCTTTTTCGGCCTTGCCATGCATCCCCGAGCAGATCTATACCCAGCCCGGCGCAATCAACGCCAGAATCTAGCGCTGTTCGACCTCCGAGGGGAAGGGGGTGGCGCCAATGTGAACGGCCCGGGGCTGTTTGCGGACGCTGTGGGCATGCTGCGATCTGCGACCATGTTGAGATTCAAAGGCGCTATTCGAGCGTTGGGAGCACGCCGTGGTTCTGGCATTGACGTTGTTGAGCGGTGTCGCGTGGACAGTGGTTTACGTGGTCGCAATCCGCATTGGCTTCCAGCAGCGGACGTACGCGATCCCGGCGGTTGCGCTCGCGCTGAACATCGCCTGGGAGTCGATTTATGCGACTCGCGGTCTCGTGACGGGGGACCTTTCGGTGCAGACCTTTGTCAACGCGGCCTGGGCCCTGGCCGACGTCGTGATTGTCTACACCTTCCTCCGCTACGGCCGCGGCGAACTGCCAGACTTTGTCAGCCGGCCAATGTTCGCTACGTGGGCCGTTTTGATCTTCGCAACGGCGTACGTCATGCAGTGGCTGTTCATTGTGGAATTCGGTTGGGGTGAGGCGTCCAAGTACGCCGCGTTCCTGCAGAACCTGCTCATGTCGGGCCTGTTCATTGGCATGTTTGTGGCGCGTCAAGGGACGCGCGGTCAGAGCAGTGTGATCGCCATCGCGAAGTGGATTGGCACGCTTGCTCCAACGATCCTCTTCGGCGGACTCGCGGGATCGGCGTTCATC
This sequence comes from Propionibacteriaceae bacterium, assembly GCA_036566085.1. GTDB lineage: Bacteria > Actinomycetota > Actinomycetes > Propionibacteriales > Propionibacteriaceae > Microlunatus. Next base: position 1,443 of record DATCXA010000692.1, on the reverse strand, counting down.
CTCGGGCTAGGTCTGTTGTGCAGTGTCTTTGATCTTGCGTATATCGGGCTGCTGCTCTGGGCGCGACGTGGTTTGGCGCTCGTGCCGGCGGATCGGGCGGCAATGGGTACGTTTTCCACCACAGGCGTCGAAACAAGCCGCTCCTGAGCGGATCATGGGTACGTTTCCGACCACGAGCGCGGAAACGACCTAGTTCGGAGCCGATCAATGATCCAGCCCACAACGGTGGCGGGCGGTAGACCCTATTGGTTACGCCGTGTCGCGGCGGCGATTGCCCTCGCGGCTCTGGTCACAGCCGCCATCTACCTTGCGTGGGCAGTCATCTACCGCTGGCACGGGGTATTGGTCAGCGCAGTTCCGCTCGTGGCTGCGGTGATCGCCGCGTGGTACATCCTGACTCGGCGTGGCGTCGCCCGTGCCGTTGCTGGCGTTGTCGCGGTACTCGCACTGCTCTTGTTTACCGTGGTGGTGGTGACCACCGAGGGCGTCATCGTGCTGCTGGTTGGGCTAGTGCTCGCGACAGTGTCGGTCGGAGCAGCGAACTTCGCCTTAAGCTCGACCGCGACAGCTAGTTCTGTCGAGCGTGCGCCAAACGCGCGTCACCCGGCACTATTAATCAACCCGTGGTCCGGTGGCGGCAAAGCCGAGCGGTACGCGCTGGTCGAACTCTGTCGGAAGAAGGGCATCGAGCCAATCGTCCTGCAGCCGGGCGACGACCTGGGTCAGCTGGCCCACGACGCGATCGCGCACGGTGCTGACCTGCTCGGCATGGCGGGCGGTGACGGCTCACAGGCCCTCGCCGCTGCCGTCGCAAGCCAGCACGGTATCCCCTTCGTCGTCGTACCCGCGGGGACCCGCAACCACTTCGCGCTCGACTTGGGGCTTGACCGCGATGACGTCTCAGGCGCGCTCGACGCGTACCAGGACGGTGTCGACAAAGCGGTCGATCTTGCCGAGGTCAACGGGCGTACCTTCGTCAACAATGCCTCGATGGGGGTGTACGCGAAGATCGTGCAGTCGGCGGACTACCGAGACGCCAAGATGCAAACCACTGCCGCCATCCTGCCAGACCTGCTCGGACCAATGGCCAAGCCCCTTGACCTGCGCTTCACACTGCCGTCGGGCGAGGAAGCGGTTACAGCGCAGCTGCTGCTGGTGTCGAATAATCCATACCAACTGCCACGGCTGGGCGGCGGAGGGATGCGCGAGCGCATTGACGGTGGGGTGCTAGGAATCGCGTTTGTGCGGGTCGACACTGCTGCGGAGGCCAAGAAGCTGGCCGCGCTGGAGGCCGCCGGTCGTGCTCGGCAGTTCGCCAGCTGGAGTGACTGGACTGCATCTGAGTTCGAGGTGCGCTCAGCCGGGCTGGTGGAGGTCGGCATCGACGGGGAAGCCGTAACGCTCCAGCCACCCCTGCATTTCGTAAGCCGGCCGCGAGTCCTG
>DATCXA010000690.1:0-3180 GCA_036566085.1 Propionibacteriaceae bacterium | reverse complement strand
ACTGGGGAGACGTACGGCCGGCCGTAGCAAACCTAAGATGCTTGAAACCTTGCCGCGCAGGAACTTACGCCCGCCCAGAGAGCCAATTGCCGAGGTTTGCTACGGCCGGCCGTACGTCTCCCCAGTGTCAGTGGGTGACAGTAGCGTCTGCATGTGCGACGGGAGAAGTTGAGCAAGGCCGAGGCGAGGCGGATCGCGCTCGCTGCACAGGGCTTTGGGAGCCCCAAGCTTGAGCGCCCAGTCACCATGCGGGACGTGCAAGCGGTAACCACTCGGCTGGCACAGTTCCAGATCGACTCCATCAATGTTGTCACGCGGGCGCAATTCATGCCGCTGTACTCCCGGCTGGGGCCCTACGATCCCGCGCTGTTGCAGCGTGCTGCCTATCGACCACCGCGGCGGCTCTTTGAATATTGGGGTCATGCGGCAAGCCTCATCGATATCTCCCTGCAGCCACTGCTGCGGTTCCGCATGGAGCCGGGCTTCCGCGACATCTGGTCCGGGGTTGAACGGGTCGCGCGCGAGAACGCTGATCTGATTCCGTTCATCCGCGACGAGGTTGCAGCGCGCGGACCGATCAGCGCCAGAGATCTGGAAATTGCTGAGGAGCGAGATCGCAGCAACTGGGGGTGGAACTGGTCGCGAGTGAAGACGGTCTTGGAGTGGCTGTTCTACGTTGGGGAGGTCACGTCGGCGTATCGAAACGCCCAGTTTGAAAGGGTTTACGACCTCCCTGAGCGGGTGATTCCGCATGCGGTGCTCGCCATGCCAACTCCGACACCACAAGAGTCGGTGACTGCTCTGATCCGACGCGCCGCACGAGCCCTCGGCGTTGCGGGCGAGTCGTGCCTACGTGACTATTTCCGGACTCGCTTGGACATGACGCGGCAGGCCATAGCGACTCTTGTCGAGAGCGGGGAGCTGATCCCGGTTGCGGTGGATCGGACTGGCACTCGGCCGTGGTATCTGTGGCATGAGGCGCGAGTGCCGCGTCGAATTTCCGCCCGTGCACTGTTGAGCCCATTCGACTCGATGATCTTCGAACGAACACGCTTGGAGCGCCTGTTCGACTTCAGCTATCGAATCGAGATCTACGTGCCGGGGCCGAAGCGGATCCATGGCTATTACGTCTATCCGTTCCTGCTCGATCAGGATTTTGTGGCCAGGGTTGATCTCAAGGCGGACCGAACGCGTGGCGTGCTTCGGGTCAATGCTGCGTGGCTGGAGTCCCCTCACGACTCGTTCGACGTAGCGACTGAGCTTGCTTCCGAGCTCAAGATCATGGCCGAGTGGCTGGGTCTGGAGGACGTGGAAGTGCTGCCGCGAGGTGACCTGGCACCCGCACTGACTACCGTCCGAGGATGAGCGCGGGTCTCGGGTGAGCGATGTCACAGCCTGACTGGCTTACCATGGAGGCCGCGCTGCGGCACTTCTACGATGGAAGAATCCGGCGTCAAGCCCCAGCGGCGTAAGGGAACATCTCGGCGCCGGAGACCGTGCAGGTAAGTGATAACGACGTAAGGGAGCCAGTTTCCGTGGCTTTGATGGATAGGCTGCTGCGCTTCGGCGAGGGCAAACTTCTCAAGCAGCTCAGCAATATCGCCAAACAGGTGCACGCCATAGAAGACGACTTCGTCGCGATGAGCGACGAGGAGCTCCGCGGCCAGACCGCGGAATTCCGGGCGCGCTATGACAAGGGTGAGACGCTCGAGTCGCTGCTGCCTGAGGCGTTCGCGACGGTACGCGAAGCAAGCCGCCGCGTCCTGGATAAGCGGCACTTCGACGTTCAGGTAATGGGCGGCGCTGCGCTGCACATGGGCAACATCGCTGAGATGAAGACGGGTGAGGGCAAGACGCTGGTAGCGACCATGCCGTGCTACCTCAACGCGCTGACCGGACGGGGCGTCCATATCGTCACGGTCAATGACTATCTGGCCAAACGTGACTCAGAGTGGATGGGACGTATCCATCACTTCCTGGGCATGGAGGTCGGCGCGATCCTTTCCCAGATGGATCCGGACAGTCGTCGCAGGGCATATCAGGCCGACATCACGTATGGCACAAACAATGAATTCGGCTTCGACTACCTACGCGACAACATGGCGCTCAGTCTTGAAGACTGTGTGCAGCGTGGGCATCACTACGCCATTGTTGACGAGGTCGACTCGATCTTGATCGACGAAGCGCGTACCCCCTTGATCATTTCCGGCCCGGCCGAGGACACCGGGAAGTGGTATCCGGAGTTCGCCAAGCTGGTGAACCGACTGCGCCGCGATGAGCACTACGAGGTCGATGAGAAGAAAAAGACAGTAGCGATCAATGAGGCGGGCATCGATGCGGTCGAGGATTGGCTTGGCATTGGGAATCTGTACGAGTCGGCCAACACGCCGCTGATTTCCTACCTCAACAACGCTATTAGGGCCAAGGAGCTGTTCAAACTCGACCGCGATTACGTCGTGATCAGCGGCGAAGTGCTGATCGTCGACGAGCACACCGGGCGCACCTTGATCGGACGCCGCTACAACGAGGGACTGCACCAAGCCATTGAGGCCAAAGAAGGCGTTCAGATTCGCGAGGAGTACCAAACACTCGCAACGATCAGCCTTCAGAACTACTTCCGGATGTACGAAAAGCTCGCCGGTATGACGGGCACTGCGCTCACCGAGGCCAGCGAGTTCCAGAAGATCTACGGGCTCGGCGTGGTACCGATACCAACCAATATGCCGATGATCCGCGGCGACCAGCGGGATCTGATCTACCGCACCGAAGAGGCCAAGTTCGAAGCCATTGTCAAAGACGTGGCGGAACGGCACGAGAAGGGTCAGCCGGTGCTCATCGGCACCGCATCGGTTGCCAAATCCGAGATCTTGTCCGGCCTGTTGAAACGGGCTGGAGTCAAACACGAGGTGCTCAACGCCAAGCAGCATGAGCGTGAGGCGGCCATCATCGCGATGGCAGGCGCGAAGAGCGCGGTCACGGTGGCCACCAATATGGCCGGTCGCGGCACCGACATCATCTTGGGCGGCAACGCCGAATTCCTGGCCGACAAGCAGCTGCACGATTCCGGTATCGATGCGCTGGAGAACTCCGAAGAGTACGAGAAGCTTTATCCGGAACTGCTTGAAGAACTCGAGGAGCAAACCGAAGCCGGGCACGATGAGGTTGTCGAGCTTGGCGGTC
>DATCXA010000673.1:0-7353 GCA_036566085.1 Propionibacteriaceae bacterium | reverse complement strand
ACGCCGCGTCTGCGCAGTTCGTCAACCACATCGGCGATCAGGTATGCGCCGACCCGCCACTGGTAGGCGCCCCGCGGCACCACCAGCGGTGTTGTGGGAGTCCTCAGGTGGCTCCAGACGGCTTGGTGCAGCACTTCAGCCATCCGGGCGTCACCCTTGATCAACGCCGCGGGAACGCTGTCCAGCCCACGGACAGTCACGCCGTTGGCCTGGCACACAAGTGATGTCACTGTTGTTTGTGTGGCATCGATCTCGCCGAGAGCCGGTAGCACGTCAGCGATGTAGGACAGGAAGCTGTCGTTCGGCCCGACGACAAGCACGCCGGACCGGCCCAGCTGCTCGCGATACGCATAGAGCAAGTAGGCCGCGCGGTGCAGGCCAATCGCGGTCTTCCCCGTGCCGGGCGCGCCCTGGACGCATAGCGACTGGCCTAGACCAGCGCGGACAATGCTGTCTTGCTCTGGCTGAATGGTGGCGACGATGTCGCGCATGGGACCGGTCCGCGGCCGCTCGATCTCGGACTCCATGATCGCGGACTGGCCCACCTCTTCAAGGCCGGTCAGTTCCTCATCCTCGTATGCGGTGAGCTGGCCGTGGGAGAAGCCGAAGCGCCGGCGTAGTCGGACACCCATCGGCTCGCCAGGGTGTGCCTGATAGAAGGGGCGCGACATCCCGGCACGCCAGTCGATTACCAGCGGCTCGCCACCGGCTTCTCCAGTGACGTGCCGTCGCCCGATGTAGAGGGTCTCGTCCTGCTCCGCGCCGATACTGGCGTCATAGTCGAGCCGGCCGAAGAACAACGGCACGGTCGGATCATCCTCGAGGGCCTTCATCCGTCGGTAAAGCGCCTGCTTCAGGTGCTCGGTTGAGACGTGATCACCGCCGAACGCCTGCAGATTGGCGGTGTGTTCGCGCATCCGCTGCAGCGCTGCCCGGGACTCTTTGAGATGGATCCGTTCCTGCGCCAGGATGTCGGCGGCTTTTTCAGGCATGCCAAGTACTCCGATGCTGGACCGGTGAATGTGGGGGGCGAGGGGCCAGACTACCTGGCAGCTTGCGACAAATCCATGCGTTTTCCGCGCCCCTCGGACATTGGGGTAGGCCAGCGCACCGTCGAGGCGTCCTCGTAAGGTGTAGGCCGTGTCTTCCTCTGATACCGAGCGCAGCTACCTGCCAGTCGCGGATCCGGCGGACCGCCCGCGGAAGTCCCGGGCCACGGTACGCGTGATCATGATCGACAACGACCGCACGCTGTTATTCGAGGACAGCGACCCCGGGGTTCCAGGCACCAGCTGGTGGACCACCCCGGGCGGAGGGGTCGATGAGGGCGAAAGCGAGATTTCCGCCGCTATCCGTGAGGTTGCGGAAGAAACCGGATACCAGCTGACCGAGAGGGAGCTGCTCGGGCCGATCGCGAAAAGGCATGTCGTTCACGGCTACTCCGACTTGGTCATCGAGCAAGATGAGTCCTTCTTCTTAGCCATGGTGTCGCCATTCGAGATGGACATCTCGGCACACACTCCCGACGAGCGCCTCACCCTGCTTGGGTATCGCTGGTGGACGCATGACGATCTTCGGCACACCGATGACTGGGTCTGGCCGCACGAGCTGGTCGAGCTGTGGTCGCTAGCCGGTCAGCCTGACGCCTGGCCTATCGATCTCGGCACCCAGGAGGAGTCCACGGTTCTGGACGTGACGTAGAGGTTCCTACAGTCAGCGCACAGTCCGGGCGTACCGAAAGAAACCTTCAGTTTCGATTCCCCAGCTCACCATGCGACGCGGCCGGATTCGGACGAACTCCGGCTGGAAGCTGGGAAACCGCGGATTGATCAGTTCACCACCACTGAGGTGAGCCTCGGCCTCACCGCGAATCTCGAGGGCGTGGGCGCCGGCCGGTGAGGCGTCATCTACCAGGAAGGCCACTTGCGGATTCTGCAGCATGTCTCGCCACTTCTTGGAAGTGCCGAAGTCAACACCTCCGATATCGATTGCGTCTTCATCGGCATTGAATCGGTAAGTGAGCGGAACCAGATGTGGCATGCCGTCCGGTCCGATGGTCGCGAGCCTGCCCATCGTATTGCTCTGCAGGTATGCGATGCGGACATCTCGAGGTACTGCGTACGCGTGACCGCCATCGCTCAACGCTCGAATCCGGCAGCGTGAGAAACCTGGGTTAACCCAGGTTTCTCACGGTCTGCACATGTTGCAACCTGTGCAGACCGTGAGCAAACTACGTGAACGTAGGTTGCCGACACGGGTGCGACGAGACTTTGGCTGAACGTCATCCAAGCCCGGTCCGTTACTCGGCGGCGAGAGCGTCCTGGGCGTCCATGATGCGGTAGCCGTATCCCTGTTCGGCCAGGAACCGCTGGCGGTGAGCTGCGAAGTCAGTGTCCACCGTGTCACGGGCGACGACGGCGTAAAGGCGCGCCGTGGCTCCTTCAGACTTCGGTCGCAGCAGCCGGCCGAGGCGTTGCGCCTCTTCCTGTCGAGACCCAAAAGCACCCGAGACCTGTACGGCGATCTGAGCGGACGGGAGGTCGATCGAGAAGTTCGCCACCTTGCTGACGACAAGCAATTGGAGCTCACCGGAGCGGAATGCCTCATACAGCTGCTCGCGGCGCCGTACGGTGGTTTGCCCGGTGATCAAGGGCGCGTCCAGCCGAGCCGCCAGGTCTTCAAGTTGATCGACATATTGTCCGATCACCAGAGTCGGCGTGCCGCGATGCTTGGATACCAGATCAACGATGACATCAGTCTTGGACTCCGCCGTAGATGCGAGCCGGTACTTCTGATCTCGCTCAGCTATGGCGTACGCCATCCGTTCGGCTTCGTTCAAGGTGACCCGGACCTCGATGCAATCGGCAGGCGCAATGTAGCCCTGGGCCTCGATGTCCTTCCACGGCGCGTCATAGCGTTTCGGCCCGATAAGTGAGAATACGTCGCCCTCGCGACCGTCCTCACGGACCAGGGTGGCCGTTAGACCGAGGCGACGACGGGCCTGGAGTCCGGCGGTCATCCGAAAGACCGGCGCGGGCAGCAGGTGCACCTCGTCGTAAATGATCAAGCCCCAATCTCGAGCGTCGAGCAGCTCGAGATGCGGATGAATCCCCCCGCGCTTGGTGGTAATCACCTGGTAGGTCGCAATAGTGACCGGTCGGATCTCCTTCTTGGCGCCGGAATACTCGCCGATCTCGTCGGCGGTCAAGGTCGTTCTCTTGATCAACTCATCGCGCCACTGCCGGGCCGCGACCGTGTTCGTAACCAAGATCAATGTCGTGGCGCTAGCGCGGGCCATCGCGGCACAGCCAACAATTGTCTTGCCGGCACCGCACGGCAGTACCACTACGCCGGATCCTCCATGCCAGAAGGAGTCGGCGGCCTGGCCCTGATAAGGCCGCAGTGTCCAGCCGCGCTGATTGAGGCTGATCGCATGCGCCTCTCCGTCGACATACCCGGCCAGATCTTCTGCGGGCCAGCCAAGCTTCAGCAGCACCTGTTTCAGATGTCCGCGTTCAGAGGGGTGGAGGACCACGGTGTCTTCGTCGATGCGGTTCCCGAGCAGCCCCTTGATCTTGGTGCTGCGTAACACCTCAGTGAGCACTGCCCGGTCGCTGCTGACCAAGATCAACCCATGCGTCGGGTGTTTCTCGATCCGCAGCCGGCCATAGCGATCCATCGTCTCGGCGACGTCGACGAGCAGCGCGTTCGGCACCGGATAGCGGCTGAAGGTCAGCAGCGTGTCGACCACTTGTTCGGCGTCATGGCCCGCCGCACGGGCGTTCCACAGGCCTAGCGGCGTCAGTCGGTAGGTGTGGATGTGCTCCGGCGCTCGCTCCAGCTCAGCGAACGGCGCGATCGCGATGCGGCAGGCATCAGCATCTGGATGATCAACTTCGAGGAGCAGCGTACGGTCGGACTGCACCACCAGCGGACCCGGGCCTTCGAAGGGGGCCGCCATCAGCGGTGCTCGTCTTCGGCCGTGGACTTTTGATCAGTCGGGGTACGACTCGACTCCGCACGGGGCTGACTCGGTTCGGACGATTGGCCGTCCGGCGTCGGCGAGTCGGACGGCTCCGGAGTCGCGGGATCCGTCGGTTCAGGTGAAGGCCGGGTAATGACCAGCGTCGGTGAGCTGCGACTTTGATTACCGGCGGCGTCAACCGCCCGGATCTGTACGACGTGCTGGCCGCTGTCAACGTTGAACCAGCGCAGCCGCGCCCTGGTTTCCGCCGTGGTCGCTACCTCAAAGCCGTTGAGCCAGATTCGGTAGCCGATCACCCCGACATTGTCGCTGGCCGCGGGCCAGCTCACCGTGAGCTGTTGCGGCGTGACCTTCGACGGCTCGATCTCGGCGATCGGTTGGGGAGGTTCGGAGTCCTTGCCGGCTCTGGGTTCTTCGGCTTTGGCCTTACGTGAGGAGCGATCATCGCCATTGTCTGTGCTGTCGTCGGTGCGCGACGCCGCTGGTTGCGAGGGTTGGGCACCTGAGGCCCTCTTTGCTGGGCCTCCGTCATCTGCTGGGACTTCATCATCTGTTGGGGCCCGGTCGCTCGTGCTCGAGGCGGATCCTTGTGGCTTGGAGGGCCGAATTCCCACCGCGCTGTTCGTCGGATCCTCATTCGTTCTGGAATGCCTGATCTGCTCCGGCGACCGCGCGATGGCAGGCACCAGATACAGGGATCCCACACCGAGAGCGCACACGCCAAAGACGATCATTCGTCTGATCGTGACGGCATGCACCCGCTCATTCTAGGGACTTGGCTAAGGCTCGGGGCTGGTTAGCAGGACCCGCGCGTCCACCTCTCGCAGCAGTCCGCTGGGAGACCCCGTGACGGTTCTCGTGGGCTAGTAATGCCTCAGCCACCTGCCCAGGGGTCGCTGTTGTCGTCGGTCCCGCCAGCTGTCTCAGAGCTCGCCGAGCAGGAGGCGTAACAATCAGCTCACCGGCACTGTTCTCGACGGCCGGTGAATGCCCAAGCTCTTGCAGCAGCGGCACAATCTCCTGCTCCTCAACAGCAGCCACAAGTACGCCGGGCCCGACCGCACGGAGCCCAAGGCTCGCCGCCGCGGGATGAGCAAGCAGCGCCGCTGCTTGCGCCTGATCAGCCATGCGTATGTAGCAACCGGCTGGGCCAACCCGAATGCTTCCGTGGCGTCTGCCGACATCATCAATCAAGTAGACCAGCGGCTGCGGCACGCCAGTCGTGGAGTGCCGCTCCAGCCACTGCTGCACTTCGGTGGCCGACCAGCCTTGGTCGAAAGCCCGGCGCAGCGAGACGGCGCTGAATCGGTAAACACCGGCTCCGCCACGCGACTCCTGATCAGCCAAGATCCGTAGCTCCGAGGCGGCGGTGTGCTCCAGCGGCCCCGAGGTGACGGCCGTCAAATCGTTCTGGATGACAAATCGCTCGACCGGGGCCGGAAATAGTTCGACCAGCGCAACCGGCATCGGCTCATTGGGCTGAAGTGCAACTCCGGCGTACGACGACACCGCACCCAGTGCCGTCATCCCCAGCCACGTTGCCTCTCGCCATGTCCACTGCACCAACTGCTTCGCCTTCACCGGACTTTGAACCAGTCTGGGCCGATGCCAGCCGACAGCCTGTGCCAACTGATCGAGGTCGAGCACGGTTCCCGTCGGCGCCTCGACAATGAGCTGGAGGATGGTTCGTCGGAGACTTGCGGCAGTGCGGGCGTACGCCTCTTGACCGAGCGTATGACCGCCGCCTTCGAGCGATCGGGCGAAGAAACGGTCGGCTGCGAGCCATGCCTCCGAGACCAGCCGCCAGCGATGTGCGGCATTGCCACCAAGCCATTTGTCGTAATCGTGGGTAGGCAGCAGGATTCCGGTGCCTGACGGAGCCACGAGCTGGGCGGCGGCGGCGCACTCGATCATGAACGCAGCGTGAGCAAAGTCCGCGCCCAAGCGACGAGCCAGGGCGGTCAGATCCCGGTTCGACAGTCCGCCACTGCGAAGCAGCTTGTGCGGCTCAGCCTCCAGGCGATGCGCGAGCAGCTCGATGTCATGCAGCACTGCGAACGCAGCACCAGCTGCAGCACGATCAACAAGATCAGGGTCACGATGATCACCGGTCAGTACCGGGGCATGGGTGGCTACCGGCTCGGCAGTGAACTGTCCGGCTCGCAGCCGCCATGCCACCTCCCGCGGAATGATCACGGTCTCCGAATCCAGCGGACGCAGCAGTTGCTGGCTCAGCAAGCGTTCGATCGGTGTACGGGCCGATGCGACGGTCACGGGGCGGTCGGCGTAGCGCACAGCGCCGGTCGGCGACCAGAGAAGGCGCTCGAGCACAACCCGGGCCTCGGTGCCGCAGGCGGCTATTGCCGCATCGATCTGCGCATCCGACATCGGCCGGGCTGACGGGGGAGCGAGGCCGCCAGGATAGGGTTCGAAGGCCTCTCGCACCGGCCGTACCAGGTGCAGCTGCTGATCTTCACCCCACAGCAGTGCCTGCTCGCGAAGCCGTTGTACGGCCGTCGCGATCTGGGATGGGTGCTCCCCAAGCATTGTCTGAAGTTCGCGGATTGAGGTGGGGTCAGGCAGGGCGGCCAAAGCTTCGGCGACGGTTCGCAGCCAGATATTGAGCTGATCGATGGATCGGTTGATCGAGGCCGAGGTGATGGCCCGACTCCCCAGCTCTGCGATGTTTTCGGGAATGGGGTCGAGAAGATCTGGACGTAACCCGAGCAATGTGGCCAGCTCCTCGGCCGACATGGCGCGCAGGGCCTCGGTCAAGGTGCGGGGCCGCTGGGACTCACTCAGCGCCGTCACCCTGCGTTACCTCCAGGGTGACTGATAGGTGGGCGGAGTTGGCGCCTCGGACTTGAGCCGGCGATAAATCGTGACCAGCATGCCGACCAGCAGGACCCAGCAGATCAGTAGCCCCCATTGGCCGACGAATCGCCACCAGTCGCCGAACCCGGTGTCGACGATGAGGGTGCCGAGGAGGCCCATGACGGCCAGCACGACAATGGCGAAAATGTGGGCCCTGCGGACTTCTGCAGCCGCGACCTTGACCCGTCCTGCCAGGCCAACACTGATACACAGCAGTATCGGTGAGAGTACGTAGACCAGGCCACCGATGATCAGACACATGCAGAGGCCGGGCGTCGCGGCATCGATGACGCTTCTGGCCGTGACGGTCGTCGTCGGCGGCGGTTGACCGTACGGCGGTGGGCTAAACCAGCTGGGTGTGCCAGGCGTCGGGAAGGGAGCCGGTCCAAGGTTCGCGCCGTGTCGAACCACTATTGGTCGATCAGGTGGTGGATAGCGAGTGCCTGCTGCTGAGGGGAAGTTTCCGGGAGCCGTGGACGAGATCGGCTGGCCCG
>DATCXA010000650.1:0-5662 GCA_036566085.1 Propionibacteriaceae bacterium | reverse complement strand
CGTGGGGCGCCGCCGGTCAAAGTGCAATGAAGCCACCGGGTAACGATTCCCCTGGTCAGAGCCAAGAGACGGGGCTGTCTGAAGCGCGCGCCCGCCGTATAGTTTGATTCGTGCTCGCCGAAACCCATACCTGGGTAATTGCGACGAGGTCGCAAACCACCGCTCGTCGTACGACGATCGCTGATGTCGCGCGGGAGGCGGGCGTCAACAAGGGAACCGTCTCACGGGCGTTGCGCGGCATCCCCGGAGTCGGCGCATCGACCAGGGAGCGGATCATCGAGACGGCCGACCGGCTCGACTTCTCGGCTTCGCATCTGGCTACCGCACTTGCCAGTGGGCAGTCCAGGACAGTTGGCATCGTTCTTCCCACGTTGCGCTCCTGGTACTTCAGCGAGTTCGCGTCGGGAGCCAGCGAAGTCCTCAGCCCCGCCGGTTTTCGGGTGGAGCTGATCAATCTGGATGTCGACTCCGATTTCTTGGAGGTCGATTCGCCGCAGTTCCGCAAGTTGTTCCGAGAGCTGGGCGCGGGCCGCGGCCGGGATGCGCTCCTGTTTGCCGGCACCATCTCGACGGAGCGGGATGAGCAGAATCCCGACTCCGCGCGGGTACCGATCCTCGCATCGGGCTCGCCGCTGACCAGCGTGCCAGGAATCTTCGTAGACAACCGACTGGGCGGGCGGCTGATCGCTGAGCATCTGCTCGCGCGAGGTCATCGCGACATCGGTATCTTCGACGGACGCATGGCGGGCAAGCACGACTACCACGTCTGGGATCAGCGGACCGACGGGTTGCGCGACACCATACGAGAAGCCGGGTTTGACATCGACAGTCGCAACGTCGTACGACCGGGCGACTGCCATGCCGCTGACGGTGAACGTGCGATGAATGAACTGCTCGCCAGCGGCCGGAAGCTTCCGACTGCGATCTTCTGCCATACCGATGAAATGGCGTTCGGGGCTATGGCGGTGCTGCGGGCAGCCGGAGTCCGCTGCCCGGACGATCTTTCCATCGCAGCCTTCGATGATCATCCGATGTCACGCTGGTGGGGCCTGACGACTGTGAGCCAGCATGCTCACGAGCAAGGCGTACGAGCCGCCCACGCCATGATCAAGGCGGTGTCGGGAGATGGCAACGGTTCAGAACAAGAGCGGCCTAAGGAGATGCAGGTTGAGCTGGTCGTGCGTGGCACTACCGGCCCGGTTCCGAAGGACGCCACCTGAGACCTCTGCCGGGGAGGTGGGTACCGGGACCGTGACCCATCCGGTCGCTAATGCATCCGCAGCCAGACGGTGGTATCGCTGGGCAACTGCCCTTGATCAAGATCGGCGCTGCTCAGCAGCACCTCGCCTGGTGGCAGGGGAACTGGCTCTTTGCCGAAATTGGTCATGCAGCGTAGGCCGCCGGCCCGTGCAAAGTGCAGTACCGACAGCTGTGACTCGATCCAGCTGAAATCGCTGTCAGTGAACAAATGGCCGCGGAGTGCGATCGCCCGACGATAGAGATTAAGCGTGGAGCCAGGATTCGCGTCTTGCACGCTCACGGCGTAGTCAAGAAACCAGTCGGGCTGTGGCAGGTGCGCTGCCTGCGGACCGAACCCGTATGACGGTCCCTCTGCGGTCCAGGGCAACGGGACTCGGCACCCGTCGCGACCCTTTTCCGTCGTCGAGCGGCTTGCCATGGGGTCTTCCAAGGACTCCCGCGGCAGGTCAGCCACCTCATGGAGTCCTAGCTCGTCGCCCTGATAGATGTAGACCGATCCCGGCAACGCCAGCAAGATCATGATCGCCGCCCGCGCGCGCCGCTCACCCAAGGCTCGGTCCAGGCGAGGCGTCGTGCCGTCGGCCAAGAGCCACGCTCTAGCGACCTGCTGCGCCAGACGCTTGTCCTCTAGCGGCAGCCCGTACCGCGTCGCCACTCGTGGCGTGTCGTGGCAGCCCAGCAGCCAACTGGTTGTGGAGCCGAAATTGATCATATCGGCTAGGCCGGTGTTGATCACCTGGAGATAGTGCTCAGGCCGCCAGTCGGCATCCTGCATCGCGAAATTGAATGCCTGCCCGAGGCTTTCGGCCGATGCGTAGCGCGCTCGACGCGTCGGGTGCACGATGGCCTCAGCTACGGCGAATCGGGGTGGATCGTAGGAGTTGAGAATGCGTCGCCAATCCGCGTAGATCTCTTGTACGTCATCGCGATCCCAGAGCGGATGCGAGCCGTCTGGTCGCATGATGTCAGCGATTTCGACCCACGACGCATACGGCTCCGACATGTCCTTGCGCAAGCCGTGAGCAACGTCGATCCGGAATCCATCGACACCGCGGTCGGCCCAGAAACGTACGGTCCGCCGGAAGTCCTGACGAACCTCCTCGTTCTCCCAATTGAGATCTGGCTGTTCGGCTGCGAAACAGTGGAAGTACCACTGGCCGTCGCCGGCTGGCGCCCAGGCCCGGCCGCCGAAAAGCGATTCCCAGTCATTGGGCGGTTCCTCACAGTTCGGGCCGCGGCCGTCGCGGAAGAGATAACGATCACGCTCGGGAGCACCGCGCCCGGCGGCGATGGCTTGAACAAACCAGGGGTGTCGATTGGATGTGTGATTGGGCACGATATCGACGATCACCTTGATGTCGGCGGCGTGCAGCGCGGTGACCATCACATCGAAGTCGTGCAACGTGCCGAGCCGGGGATCCACGTCGCGATGATCATCGACGTCGTAGCCGCCGTCGGCCAGTGCTGAGGGATAGAACGGGTTCAGCCATACGGCGTCCACGCCAAGGGATCGCAGGTACGGTACCCGCGAAGTAATGCCAGCCAGATCCCCGAGGCCATCACCGTTGCTGTCGGCGAAGCTGCGTGGGTAGATCTGGTAGACCACCGCCGTACGCCAGAAGTCGGTAATGTCCTCGGCGCGCGCTGGATGATCTTGGCTAACCGTGCTCATCACCTGACGAGTGTGCCCTATTTCAATGTCGGATTTTCTGTGTTTCTCCGCACATCCCCCGATGAGTGTGTGCTGATTCCACCTCCCGTTCGACGGCTATAGCGAGCACGTTGACAAGCTCATCGGCTAGCCCGGTGGCCGCACTCTGACGCTCGTCATAGTGAGGGTGGTTGTGCCTCAATCAGGCATGCGCGAGGATCATAAGCAAACCGCCAATCACACCTTTGTGCGCCACGCGAGGAGGCACCCATGAGCGAATCCGCCACCGTCAATGTTGCCGAGGAGCCGGCCGGCCTGGCGAAGGGATCGAAGCTGATCGGTCGGGTCGCGCTGGTCACCGGGGGTACCCGGGGGATCGGCGCCGCCATATCGGAAGAGCTTGCATCGCGAGGTGCCACGGTTGCGGCCGGCTTCAGCGGAAACGTGGAGCGCGCCAAACAGTTCGCTCAAGACTTTGAGGCCCGATTCTCGGCACCGGTCAGCACCCATCGCGGCAACGTGGCTAATCCCGATGACTGCCGCCGGGTGGTCAACGAAGTCCTCGAGCAACATGGGCGGCTTGACATCTTGGTCAACAATGCCGGGATCACCATTGACAAGACGATCCTCAAGCTCACCGACGATGACTGGCACAAGGTCTTGAACGTCAACCTTTCCGGCGCCTTCTTCCTGTCACAAGCCGTGCTGGGGCACATGGTCGAGCGCGGCAGCGGCCGGATTATCAATGTCAGCTCGATCATTGGCGAGATCGGCAATATCGGCCAGGCCAACTACGCCGCCTCCAAGTCTGGTCTCTTCGGGCTTACCAAGACCTTCGCCCGGGAGGCCGCCTTCCTGCTGGAACGCGCGGGCAAGCTCGACGAGGACAGCATCGGGCTCACCGTCAACACCGTTACCCCGGGCTACACCTACACCGAGATGGTCGCCGCGGTGCCGGAGAAGGTCCTTGACAAGCTCAAGGGACAGATTCCGCTGCGCCGCTTCGGCCGGCCTGAGGAGGTCGCGCGGATCGTCCGATTCCTCGCCGCCGATGAGTCCTCCTACATCACCGGTCAGATTTGGGGTGTCAACGGCGGCATGGATATGTAGCCAACCCCGCCTTGCCCGAGGCTCTTACCTCGGTTACCTCGGTGCCGAAAGCTACGTTCACGTAGTTTTCTTGCGGTCTGCATAGGTTGCAACCTGTGCAGACCGCCAGCAACCTATGCAGACCTAAGTGCCTTGCAGCGGTTCATCAGCTGAGGGAGTTTCAGTCAACCCGAATTAATCGCACCCGTGTTCTAATAGGTATATGAGGTTTGAGGCGCGACACATCGGCAGCGGGCGGTGGGGCGTCTACGACGGGGGCGTGATGGGCTGGCGCGCTGTCGATCTTGGTGAGGATGAAGCTCGCCAGATGGCGATCGATATGGACGTTGTTTACAACCAGTATGGGCAACGAACCGCGGAGGAGCGACGCGAAGTACGCCCACCGGTCGAGGTCGAGACGGCAACATGGGCCACAGCTGGCACCCTCGACTATTGGGTACGCGAGCGCGGGGAATGGTGGGGGCGAGTGCGTGGGCCGGATGGGCGCCAGGCGTGGGTCAAAGCAAGAGATCTCAAGCGTACGGATGGCGGCTGAGCCCTCTCGAAGTCCGCGTAAGACGGATTCAGAGCATCGGCGGTTGATCGCGCCGGGCGGTAGTGGTGGTGGCCAGCAGTCGGCGGGCTCGCCGTCCAAGATCATTAAGATCGACCCGGCCAGCCTCCGCCGCAGCAGCGAGCCGTGATGCCAGGTCCAGCGCCTCGTCGATGAAGGGCGCCTCTATCGCAACCGCCTCCTGGCCCATGTCGCGCAAGATCGTCACCTCGGTACGCGCGGCGATGATCGGATCTTTGACGCCTTCGACCCAGACCCTGGTTCGGTGGCCATCTCCTCGATCGTCCCCAAGCAGGGGCTCCAAGGCATAGATCCGGTCTGAACGCGCGAACTTGCCAAAGCCGAGCGAGACCATGCGCGGTTCCGACGCCACAGTCTGATCATGTCAGCCTGCGACACGCCATGTCACTTGCGACTCGAACCTCGCGCCGCTGCCGAATTATTCCGAAGTCGCCACGAACGACACTCGAATCAGTTAATGTGATCGCGTTTCTGAGCATTGCAGTCCGCGTTCGTCCAGCGCGACACGCCGATTTTCGGGGGACTCTCAGTCGTCTCCAGGCACCTTATGATCAAATCTGATCACATCTGTCACAATCTTCACTTCATCAACGGCCAGCAGGAGTCGACATGACATTCGCCGCGCAGCCCGCGACAGACAAGCCAAAGCAACTTTGGACCAAGGTCACCGCATTCGGTGTCGAATATCAGAGGCTGCCACTGCATACCCGGTGGCTTGATGAGACCGACGATCTGGCGCTCGCCCTCAAGGAACATCTGCGGCTCGCGCAGCCCGGTGACACCGTCGCGGTGAGTGAGAAGGTAGCCATCCTGTTGACCGGCCAGACAGTCGATATCAAGACCGTGCAGCCGGGTCGACTTGCTCGCTTTCTAGCCGCCCATGTCCATCCGCGTACCGATTCCAAAGGGCTAGCTGTGGCCGAGAAGATGGAGTACGTAGTCCGCACTGTGGGCTACCCGCGGATCCTCGCCGCGGCTGTCAGTACCGCGGTGACTCGACCGTTCGGCATGCACGGGACGTTCTATCGCATGGCAGGTTCTGTCGCCCGCGACGTTGACGGCGGGGG
>DATCXA010000642.1:0-3633 GCA_036566085.1 Propionibacteriaceae bacterium | reverse complement strand
CACCGCCATGATCGTCGCGAGATTCTCGATCATGTGCTTGCCGTCGGTCAGGAAAGTCGCGGCATCGTAGTTCGTCATCGTGCGTGCAAGGGAAAGCCAGGTTCCCCACATCACGCCAGCGACCAAGACGTACAACATGATGCTGACGAACTGGACCCACTTGAGAACTGATTCATTCACCGTGATCACCGCTCCTGTTTCGGCACCGTTGGTGGTGTCGCGATGGGGCTGAGATGCATGCCGATGAGTCGCCATGCGCCGCCGTCGCGGATCAGAATGTGGGTGGCTCGGAACTGGCCGTTGCTGGGCTGACCGCGGTATGCCGCCTCCTGATCATGGACCCCGACCACTACCGCACAATCTCCGAAGACGCGCACATGGGTGTCACGCCAATCGAGCGCTGAAGTGACAAAGGCGCCGCTGCTGTAACGCTCCAGCCACTGGGCCTTGTCCAAGATGAAGCCCAACGGCCCGACCAACAAGAAGTCCTGGTGCGCCAAGGAATCCATGGCATCGGTATCCCCCGCGAGCTCGGCCTCCACCCAGCGCCTCCCGAACTCCCCGATCTCAGCAACATCGTTGCTCATCCCGCCGTCCTTCCTTCGAGTTGTGCTTCATCCACAATGCAACCGCCGGCTGACCATCGACCAGGCCAATTGCCGCACGCTGGTGGCCAGCGATACCAGCCCGCTTGCTCGTTCTTGCTCCCAGCCTTGCGAGCCCAGCTGAGGCAGCTTCGTTCGGTGACGGTGAGCGGGTAGCGACGGCGGTCTGCCTCTCATATGGCTTTCCGTCGCTGTTGTGCCGATGCTTGTCGGTTCGACTGCGTCGTGCTGCTCGCTTATCCAGCTGCCTCAGTTGCACCACCCAGGGGCCCGACCAACATTGCCGACATAGCGGGCTGTCACCCACCGATTGTCAGTCAAGAAGTACCACCGGTTATTGCCGGCGACCGGTTGGCCTTCGAGCTTGCAGATGATGTCCACACTGGCCCCGCGGGCCACCGATCCGACCTTGGCCGAGGCTGTCGTCGGCGCTGCCCGCTTGCTGAGTGCGGTCGTGGCCCGGCCGACAAAGCGTTCGGAGCTTCCGCACCACCGCGGTGCAGGTCCGATGTCTTGTACGTAGCGAGCCGCAACCCACTCGTTCAGCGTTGGCGGCAGCGAGTACCACAGATCGTTGCCGTTCACACTGCTTCCCGCACTTTGCAGATGATCTCGATCTGCTGTCCCTTGCTGAGCTTGCTCTCGAGGGCGGAGGCAGTGGTCGGCAAGTGTCGCACCAGCAAGCCCCCGTTGGCCGTCACGCGGCCCTCGTACGTCGATTGGGCGTGGGCCGGCTCCACGATCAGCAAGCTCCCAGCCAGCGCGACGGCGACCGCAGCCGCGGCGGTCCGGGTTTTGAAACGAAACATGACACGAACCTCCTTGTCCCCGAGTCCGCTGCTGCCGCCCCTCAGCGTCGCCCTTTTTGCTGATCATTCCGGGACCTACCGCCCAGGTCCATATCGAGGGTCGCGGTGGTAGCTGTCTAGCGGCCTACTCCAGGTTCTGGCCATCACGGACTAACCGTTTCGCAACGCACTGCTGGCCCTCCCGGATTCAGTGATCATTTCCGGTGGCAGCGGGCGGGCGCGCAGCCAAAGTTCCGCGGCCAAAACGTGCATGATGACGAGATGGCGAGCTGGAGGGTAGCGCCGACCATGTAGAGCACGCCCGGACCGATGTGCAGGTAGGTCAGCCACGGGTGTCGGACGAAGCGCGCATCATAGGCGTCGTCGGGCACGGTTCCGGCGGCGATACTGGGCACGTCGACCGATAGCCGTACTGCGACGGACCCGAACACAATCAAGATCAGGATCGCCACCGTGATCCCAACGAGCCAAGGCGTACGCTGCCGCCGCGCAGGGGCTTCGGCGGACACGAGCTCGGTACGGAACATTCGATCTGTCATATCGATCAGACCTTTCTGTTGCGCAATCTGATCTCGACGATCTCTCTTGCCGGTCACCAGTACCAGGCCACCGCGCGGTCATCTAGGCGCCACTTGTTGGCCAGTCCCGGGCTGAGGTGCTGCGATCCGATGTCAACGGTTTCTCGTGGGCCATGAGGTCGCAGGGCGAGGAAGACCAGGCCGAGCAGTGGTCTGGACCAGGCCGTCGACGCCGGACGTCGTGATGGATGACAGGGTTGGCTTTGCTTAGCCCTGCACCTAATTAGTCTGTCGTACACATGGAGCAAATCGGTCGCACGCGACGGGCGCTACGGGGTTCACGCTGCAACGCGAGCTGGCAATCGACACCTGGCCAAGGCACAGCAGGATCTACATCACGACGGACATCTATTCACAGATCGCCGCAGCGAGCGGTCGGCAAGCACTGGGCGATTAGGTACAGCCACCGACGCCACAAGTCCCCGGGGAATCCGGATAACACAATGAATCGAGAAGATTGACATGGCCGGACGCCGCGACTTCGACACCGACGAAGCCGCCTATCTGGAAGACGTCGGAAAGTATTGCGACACCGTCCTCCTAGACCGCGCCGACCAAAGTGACAATGGCGAATTCTTCCCTGACATCATTCGTCAGTTCGCTGATCTGGGACTGCTGGAGTTGATGTTCGACGAACAGCGCAACCTGCAACTCCACCGGATGCGCCTAGTCCACCAGACAACAGAATTGGTGGCCGCGGCCTTTCCCGCCGCGGTGGTCGCGCTGGGCGCCCTCCGACTACAGGCCTATCTACTCAAGCGGTACGCCGAACCCGACATCGCAGACCGGTACCTTGAGCCGCTGCTCAGCGGCGAACTCTACGGATCGTTCGGAGTCACCGAATCGGACGCAGGGACGGACATCCGGGCCATCTCGACCGTGGCCGCCCGTGACCGTGACGGCTGGATCCTCAACGGCGGCAAGAAATGGATCGGCCTCGCCCCCTACGCCGCGTTCAACGTGGTGCTGGCCAAACTCGACCATGACGGCCGCGACGCTGAGACCGTCGCCCTGGTCGTCGACCTGGAATCAGACGGCATAACTCGTAGCGGGCCCCTTGATCTCATGAGCTTTCGGGGCATGCCTCTGGGGGAGCTGACCTTCAACGATGTGAGGGTGCCTGCTGGCTCGGCGCTCAACGTCGCGGGGTTCAAAGGAATGATGGAAGGCATCAACCTGGCTCGGGTGGACGCTGCCACCTACGGCTGCGGCTTCATCAAGGCTGCCATCCGGGAGTGCTCCGTCAGAGCTAACAACCGCACCGCGTTCGGTCAACCTTTGAGCAACATACAAGTTATCCAAACCAAAATCGGGTTGATGGCCACCGACTATGAAGCCGCTCGGCTACTTACCTTGGCCGCCAGCGACAGCTTCGCACTCGGCCGTGGCGGTGACCCGATCCTGCTGTCCAAGGCAAAGCTGTTCAGCACCGACGCGGCCATGCGGCACGCCGTCGAAGCGGTCCAAATCTTCGGTGCCATGGGCGTCCACCACAGCAGCCGCGTGCAACGACTGTTTCGAGACAGCAAGGCCCTCCAAATCTTCGATGGGACCAGCGAAATCCACACCCTGATGATTGGACGCGACGCGCTCAAGGCGCATCGTTAATTCCGTGGGTGCTGCACAAGATGAGGTGCAGTC
>DATCXA010000634.1:0-3153 GCA_036566085.1 Propionibacteriaceae bacterium | reverse complement strand
CCTCGGGTGCCTGGCGGCCCATCGCATCGGTGACCGAGGCACCGACGTCGCCGCCCTGGGCGACGTAGCGGGTGTAGCCGAGGCGGTGCATCAGCTCCGCCCACGCGCGTGCGGTGCGGCCGGACTCCCAGCCGAGCTCGGCCGGCTCACCGGAGAAGCCATAACCGGGCAGGGACGCACCAGGTCGAACGCATCCTCGCCGCCGCCGCCGTGAGCGGTCGGGTCGGTGAGCGGGCCGACGGTCTCGAGCAGCTCGATGACCGAGCCGGGCCAGCCGTGCGTCATGATCAGCGGCAACGCGTTCTCGTGCCGAGACTTGACATGGATGAAGTGGATCTCGACCCCGTCGATCTCGGTCGTGAATTGCGGGACCGCGTTGAGCTTCGCCTCGGCCTTACGCCAGTCGTACTCGGTCGTCCAGTAGCCAGCGAGCGCCTGCAGCGTCGCCAGCTGCACGCCCTGGGAGCGGTCTGCAACGAGCTCTTTAGAAGGCCAGCGCGTCGCCTCGATCCGGCGTCGCAGCTCGGCGAGCTCCTCTTCGGGAATGTCGACCTGGAAAGGACGAATGTCAATGGCTGTCTCGGCGGCAGAAGTCATGACGATCTCCGTTCTGGAAGGCGGGCGCGACGACATATTCGTCTGGGCGGGGAATTTTTACGCTACTCACTGGTCCGGAGCGCCCGTCGCTCGGCGTTATCGACGGAGCCAAGAATGCCGGTTGAATTCAGGTCCGATTAGGTCGGATGGAGTGGATCCTTTTACTTGTCGGGCTGGCGAGATTTGAACTCGCGACCCCTTGACCCCCAGATGCGGCCGTGATGGTTGTCGAGCGTGCACCACTGCTCGCTGGCGTCCACGGTTGACCGTTGATGTGCGCTGAATTCGGCCGTCGTGGTCCGCAGTTGGTCCGTAGTTTCGCTTCAACTCACATGGCTCGGTCAAGATTTGCCAATCCGCCTCTGGGCGAATGCCACGTCCAGAACAGCAGTCGGGACCGCATGTTTGGCGAACTCTCGCTGCCTTTCGAGCGGGACGACCCCGGCCGTCGGCAGCAGGCGTAGGTGGGCTCTCGGTACCGCGCCCTGCCACTGTGGCCACACCAGAGTCAGCGCCGTGAAGCGGGCCGGTCCTGCCATCGTCGAGCGCCGCCTCGCGCGGCCAGCGCCCTCCCGCTCGACGTGTAGGTGGGCGTTGAGCCGAGTCCGGCTCCGTCGCGCACCCCGTCGCGCTCGAGCCGACCGAGATACTCGGGTCTACTTGGTTTAAGCGTCTCTCCTGTCGCGGGGGCAATGGCACCGTAGCGGGATGAACGAAATACCCTGCGCCATCGATCCAGGAGACTGAGAGCCCCGACCGAATCGCGGCCGAGGCTCTCTTATCACCATCCAGCTCTGTACGCTAGGTCTGCTGCTTACGCCATTTCTGGAACCTCTCCAGGTCATCGACCACCACGCCGTATGGGTTGCGTGAGGCCATGGTGGCGTAATCATCCTCGTTCTTGCCGGTGAACATGAACACCTCAATGCCGTTAGCTTGGTAAGTGCTCACTTGAGACTTGGAAATCGATAGGCCGGCATGGAAATAGGTGCCGACACTTTTCACTGTGGAGACCGACGGCCACGGGCTGGAGACCCTCACCAGCCCATACTTGATCTCGTGATCGGGATCGGCCTGATCCAGTGCCTTGACCTTGTCCAGCGCACCGGCCAGCCTCGATAATGGCGCTTCCAGCTGAATGTTGGATGACTTGATCGTATTCCACAACTGCTTTGCTTGCGCGTTCGTGATCGTCGATTGCTTGAGCTCGATGGCCAGCTTCTTCCCAACCGAGTTTGCGTATGCGACCAGATCCTGAAGGCGGACAAGCGGCTGTTTGCCGACATCGGTAAGGCAGTTGTCACGGATCGAGGTCCACAGCCAGTCGGAAACTTTGCCCGAGCAATTGGTGATCCGATCGAGGGTGGAGTTATGGATGATGATGATGGTGCCGTCCTTCGTCCAGTTGATATCGCCGTCGAGGATGTCGGCATCGTTTGCGACCGAGTCTTGGTAGGACAGCATCGTGCCTTCGCCAAACTTGACCGCTGCCCCGGAGCGGTGTGCGATCACAATCTCGTCAAAGACGTCACCCTGAACAGCGGGCGCAATCAGGCCACACGCTTCCAGGGTCACGGCGGCCCCTCCTGCGATCAGCACCTTCAGGGCACGCAAGACTCTCCGCATGACTTCCCTTGTGTCGGCGGGTCGAGGCACGGAACAAGTAATTTAGTGTGCCGCGGCGTAGCACCGAGGCTGTCCGCGCCGAACCTTTTCCTGGCTGTTACCGGGCCCATTAATTTCGAGCCATGAACTGCTGGAATGTAATCAAATCGTGTTGTTCAGAGGGAGGCTGAGCGCCGGAACGTTGCTTCATTCGTCTATTCGGGCGGATCGTCCGTGTTCATCCTTAGAGGCCTCGGCTTGCACGGGCCCACGCCCAGTACAGACCCGTTCTCGCGATAGCCACGCGTTGAGCGACGGCCATCGCACTTCACCTGGCAGCCGGCGACGAAGGACAGCGACGGGCGATGACGGCTGCAGCGGGCCGTGGATGGGACCGCTGCGCTCATCCCTCGCAGGTCTGCTCGCAAAGTGCTCGCACAATCGGGTAACGCGACCGATGCGAGCGAGCAGTTACGACGGTCTAATCGCCGCTGACAAGGCAATCACTGGTCGGGCTGGCGAGATTTGAACTCGCGACCCCTTGACCCCCAGGCAGATTTCCACCGTGTCGGCCTATGCCTGACCGTGCCTGTTGCTGCTCTTGCTGAGCGTGAATTGGCCGCCATCGGTGCCCGTTTGTGACCCGTCGTGCTGCCCGGTATCAGACGGTGATCTCGAATCAACTTGAAACGGAGGTGATCAAAGAACCGCATCTGAACCAGCAAGAACCCTCACCACAACAGAAGAAGTGGCCCGCCAGGAGGTACAAGCTCCCGACGGGCCAGGCAAACCCCTAACTGAACTAGGAGTTCACCCAATGCATGACGTTACCGTCCTGTCCGACTGGCGCATCAACGCCGACGACGAACTGTCCATCCAACTCATCCGGCCCACCGGCTTAGCCGCGATCTCCCGCACCCTGAACCCGTCCCTCATCCGGGTTGTATGGCC
>DATCXA010000624.1:0-13139 GCA_036566085.1 Propionibacteriaceae bacterium | reverse complement strand
ACCGCCGAGAGCCAGCCGAGCAGTCCCGAAGTCGCTTCGTCGAAGTCAGACAAGGACAAGCGCTATACGGCCGGTGGATCTGGCCGTGATAGCGGAAGCGCCTCAGACCGCGGCAGCGGTAATAGTTCCGCCGGCGGCGGGTCCAGCGGTGGCGTCTCGCCGGTGCCAGGAGCAGTCATCGGTGCTCACTTCGGCGAGTACGGCAGTTGGTCGCGTTATCACACCGGGCTTGACTTCCGCGCGAGCTATGGCACACCGATTCGTGCCGTGAAGGCGGGCGTCGTGCTTTATGCCGGCAACTCCGGTGACTGGGCCGGCAACCATGTCGCCATCAAGCATGCAGATGGCATGACGACCATGTCGTCGCACATGTCCTCTATGGCGGTGAGCGCAGGTCAGGCGGTTCGCGCCGGGCAGGTGATTGGGCACGTCGGGCAGACTGGCCGCGCCTTTGGGGCACACCTGCACTTCGAGGTGTACCCGGCTGGTGTCAAGTACGGCGACGTCTACAAGGCGATCAATCCCCAGCCTTGGCTCGCAGCCAATGGAGTGACCACCCACTGAGCCGTGAGCGTTTGCCCCCATAGGGGAAGTTGGGGCAATCTGCAAAAAGACACGCCGCAAGTTGATGAGATCGACTTGCACCCCGTTACAGATCCGTTATTGTCGTCGACAGCGTCCACCGTTTTTCACAGAACGCGGGCCTCCAGCGGCAGACGATCACCGAAATCTACGCAGTGCGGGGGCAGGACCGGGGAACCTGTCGTCGTACGAGGAGATTTCGGGGTGTCTAGCTCGTCGTCGGACCGTATGCGCGCGCGTCGGGCCTTGATCGAAGAGATCAAAGAGGACAAGAAAAGCTGGCTGCGGCATGGGGTGGTAGCCATGGCTGTGTCGGTTCTCGGCCTCGGCGTGGCCGGATCTGTGGTCCTCACCGGAGCTGCCCAGCACACCACCTTGGCGACAACGGCCGCGACGACCGATCTTGCCAAGCAGACCAGCCGTGGCGCTGAACGGCCCCGACTCGACCCGGCAAGGGTCAAGAGCCTTGCAGATCAGCGAGCCGAGCTCCTCAGCAAGATCGATTCGGAGGTCTCCGAGGCCTCCATGGACAAGTCGGCAAAGGCGCGCGAGAAGGCCCTCGAAGACGTCTCCGACGCGACCCGCAGGCAGGCGGTGCTTCTCGCGCGCGGCAAGAGCGCACCCAGCAACGGGCTTCCCTCAGCTCAGACGAATGCCAACAGCGGCTCCAAGGGTTGTCTTCCCATTACCAGCGGCTACAGCATTGCCGCCCGCTTCGGCCAGCTGGGTCCATGGTCGCGTTACCACACTGGCTTGGATTTCTCGTCTCCGGTCGGTACGCCGTTACACGCTCCTGCGGCCGGTGTGGTCAGCAACGCTGGGATCGGGCCGGCCAGCGGTTGGGCCGGCAACTATGTCGCTATCAAGTACCCGGATGGCACCCACACCCTGATGGCTCATATGTCGACCGTTTCGGTCAGCGTGGGTCAGACAGTCTCCGCCTGCCAGCTCGTTGGCGCTGTGGGGCTGACCGGCCGAACCTTCGGACCGCACGTCCACTTCGAGGTCTACCCCGCCGGCGTCACACCAGGCGATGTTTACTCAGCGGTTAACCCGGTTCCCTGGCTCAACGCCCACGGCCTCAAGCCCTAATATTTGGAGCTACTCGATAGCTACAGCTTTTCCAGCGGCGCATACCGCAGGGCGAGCCGCTTTAGCCCTGATGACCCAAAATCCACATCGGCCATCGCCTTGTCGCCCTCACCAGAGGTCGCGATGACTTTGCCCATCCCGAAGGCGGTGTGCAAGACCCGGTCGCCAGCAGTCAACGACGGGATCTCTCGTACCCGCGGCTTGGCCCCGTAGCCCACTCGGTTCCGCCATTCCTGATTGGCTGCTGTCGCGGAGGTGTTCCGCCAGCTGGTCACAGCTGACTCGGTTCGCCGCCAGTCGATCAGTTGGTTCGGCACCTCGTTGAGGAACCGACTGGGCGGATTGTGCTGCGGTGAGCCCCAAGCAGACCGGGCGATGGCGCGAGAAATATAAAGCCTTTTCCGAGCGCGGGTGATGCCCACGTACGCGAGCCGGCGCTCTTCGGCAAGCTCGGCGCCACTGCGCTCTTCAAGCGCGCGCTGATGCGGAAAAACGCCGTCCTCGCAACCGGTGAGGAAGACGGTGTCGAACTCCAAGCCTTTCGCAGTGTGCAACGTCATCAAGGTGACAACACCAGCGTGTGCTTTATCCGGATCGTCCGGAATCTGATCCGAGTCGGCGACGAGCGCGACGCGCTCGAGGAAAGCACCCAAAGAGGGGTCTGGTTCTGCCGCCCCCGCCGCGAGATCTGCCTCCGGATCGAGCGCAGCTGCAACGTCGACTTCGGGATCGGTCGGGGCAGCGGAGTCATCAGACAACTCCAGCTCGTCGAGCTCGTCCTCCGGCACACTGAGTGTTGCCACTCCACTAACGAACTCGCGCGCGACGGTGATCAACTCTTTGAGGTTTTCCAGCCGAGTCTCGTCTTGCGGATCGGTCGAGTCATGCAACTCCGCGAGATAGCCCGACTTGTTCAGGACGCTTGTCAGGATGGCATCGGCGGGCATTTCAGCGGCCACCATCGCCTCATGTTCGTCGAGAAACTCTGCGAACGCCTTCAGCTGGTTCATCGAACGTGAGGCGAGGCCAGGAATCTCGTCAACCCGACGCAGGGCGTCGCCGAAGCTAATGCTCTCCCGAGCCGCCAGGTCAGCTACGGCGGTCTCCGCCCGATCACCGATCCCCCGCTTCGGAACATTCAGGATGCGACGCAGCGAAACATCATCGGTGCGGTTGGCGATGGCCCTCAGATAGGCAATCGCGTCCCGTACCTCACGCCGCTCGTAGAACCGGACACCACCGACAACCTTGTACGGCATACCGGCCCGAATGAACGCTTCCTCGAATGCTCGGGACTGAGCGTTGGTCCGGTAGAACACGGCCGCGTCCCCATAGCGGTGACCTTCGGCCTCATTGAGCCGGCGAATCTCCGAGGCCACGAACTGAGCCTCGTCGTGTTCGCTGTCCGCGACATAACCGATGAGCTGCTCACCATCTCCGGCATCAGACCACAGGTTCTTGGGCTTCCTGTTCTCATTCCGCGTAATGACGGCGTTAGCGGCATTCAAGATCGTCTGAGTTGACCTGTAATTCTGCTCGAGCAAGATCACCTTCGCGCCCGGGAAGTCGTACTCGAAGTCATTGATGTTCCGGATTGTTGCGCCACGGAAGGCATAGATCGACTGATCCGAATCACCCACCACCATGAGCTCCGGCGGGTCAATTGCGATGACATTCGGATCAGGATGCCGATCGGCCGCACAGAGTTCACGGATTAGCACGTACTGAGCATGATCGGTGTCTTGGTATTCATCGACGAGCACGTGCCGAAAGCGGCGCCGATACTGCTCGCGAAGATCAGGGAATGCCTGCAGCAGATGCACAGTGGTCATGATCAAATCGTCGAAATCCAGCGCGTTCGCCGCAATCAGGCGTCGCTGGTATTGCCGGTAAGCCTCCGCATAGCTTTCCTCCTGTGGCGTCCGCGCTCGGGAGGGTGCGGATTCATGATCGACAAGTTCGTTCTTGCAATGCGACACCCAGTTCATGATCGCCCTTACCGGGAACCGCTTCGGATCAAGATCAAGATCGTGCGCCACCAACTGCATCAGCCGCTTGGAATCAGCATCGTCATAGATCGAGAACGTCCGGGACATATTGAACCGGCCGATCTCCGATCGCAAGATGCGCACGCAAGCGGAGTGGAACGTGGAGACCCACATCAACTTGGCACGGTTGCCGATTAAGTCCATCACCCGGCCCCGCATCTCAGCAGCTGCTTTGTTGGTGAAGGTGATGGCGAGAATCGAGCCAGGGTGCACCCTGCGCTGGCTCACCAAATAGCAGATCCGGCGCGTAAGCACGCGGGTCTTGCCAGAACCCGCGCCTGCCACCACGAGCACCGGGCTGCCCTCGTGCAGCACCGCCTCGCGCTGCGGGGGGTTCAATCCCTCGAGCAGCCGCTCTGTCGTTAACCCCACATTGGGGCGGGCCGGCCTGGCCTCCGTCGTACTCGTCATCGCTCAGACCACCTTAGTGGCGTGCCACGACATGCATCGCGCGTTGAGGCTGTCGAAGTCCACCGCACTATGACGAGCAGGCCGCTTCGCCGACTACAGGAGCTCGCAGATTACTGCACGAAATGCCATCGAGGGACGCGCGAGCGACGAAGGAGGCGAATCTGGCGGCCTGCCGTCAGAGTGCAATGCCATACCGCCGCGTAAATTTGGGCTATGCGGCTGCCGCCGATCTCGCTTAAGACGTTGCTCAAGCGCATGGTGCAGGCCGTGCTCGCAGTGCAGGGAGCGACGCTGCTGGCCCTCGTCATCGTCGACCACCGGCGTAAAAAGCTTCGCAAACCCGCGACGTTTCCCCGCCTTCCGCCTCGCTCGGTGACGGTCGGCGGATCAGAGGTCACGGTCTACACCTACGGTGAAGATCTTTACCGCGACATGCTCAACGCCATCAGCCAAGCCAAGTCGCGGATCTTCTTCGAAAGCTTCATCTGGAAGAGCGACACCGTTGGACAGGCGTTCAAAGACGCGCTGATCGATGCGGCGAATCGCGGAGTCAAGGTTTATGTGGTCTTCGATGAATTCGCCAACCTCGTCGTACCGCCCGCGTTCTTCATCTTTCCCAAGAACATCGCGGTACGCCGTCATCCGCTGATCGTCTCCGGGTTCCGATTCCCGCGCAACACCGGTCGCGATCATCGAAAGCTGCTCGTGGTCGACGATGTCGCAGCGTTCCTCGGCGGCTACAACATCGGCAGCCTGTACGCCACGGACTGGCGTGATACTCATGCCCGGCTCACCGGCGACATCGTCTGGGATATGCAGAACGCATTCATCGACTTCTGGAATCTCTGGGCGGGTCGGCGCCGGGCCGCACTACCAGACTTCGGCAGCGCCACTTGGCAGGCCGACATCCGGATCCACCGGAACATGCCGCGCAACATGGTCTATCCGATTCGGGGCATGTACCTGGACGCTATCGACCGGGCCTCTCACAACATCTACATGACACACGCCTACTTCATCCCCGATACAGACATCTTGTCTGCCCTGATCCGAGCGGCCCGGCGAGGCGTGGATGTTCGGATCATCATCCCCGCAGAGTCCAACCACATCGTGGCCGACTGGTTGTCTCGCGGCTTCTACAGCCACCTGCTCCGGAGCGGCGTCCACCTACTGCTGTATCAGGGCGCCATGGTGCACGCGAAGACGGCCACTATTGACGGGCAGTGGTCGACAATCGGCACTGCAAACATCGATCGGGTAAGCCTGCTTGGCAACTACGAGATCAATATGGAGGTCTTCAACCGCGAGGTAGCCAGACAGATGGAAGAGATCTTCGCAATCGACTCCACCAACACCGTTGAGCTGACACTCGAGGACTGGGAGCGCCGGCATGCCATGGTGAAATTTTCCGAAACTGTCTTGACGCCGCTGCGGCCCTTGCTCTAGCAGCGGGGGCGTCTCACAGCTCCAATTACTCACACGCGGGGTGATGCAACCTACGTGAACATGGGTTGCTGACACAGCCAGATCTAGGTGCGGGGGATTAGCTCCAAGCGGCGGGATTGGCTACCAACGCGGCAACCGGCTTTGGCATCTCGCCGGAGACCACATGCGCCAAACTGACGCCCTCCAGAATTGTCCGCTCCGAGGCTCGCAGCGCGATCCAGACTTCTTGCAGCGCCGCAGCGGCCCCAACGTAGGCTAGATTCTCCGGGCGGCTACCACGTACGTTGGCCAGCTCGCCGTCCAGTGCCCGGATCACATCCGCAATGCTGATCTCCTCCGCCGGCCGAGACAGTCGATAGCCGCCCTCTGGACCGCGCTGGCTCCGCAGCAAGCCGGTACGCCGCAACTCACCCAAAATGCTTTCCAGGTATTTGTTGGGAATGTGCTGCGCTTCGGAGAGCTGCTCCACGGTACGCGGCGCATTGGCGGCGGCGAGCTCCGACATCGCCCGCAGCGCGTAATCCACACGAGCAGAAAGTCTCATCTGAACAGACCTTCTGTGGCACCGTATTCTTCGGTCACGACCTCACCCCACGATCGACCTTACTGCCACAGCACGGCAACTGCGGCATTCGTGATCGTCAGACCGCCGATCAATCCCCAAAGTCCACGTGGGATTGCAGCAAACTTACGGTTTTTGGCCACCAGCACCACGATCACCGCAGTGATCAGGAGCTTGATCGCGATCTTGACATGGTTCACCGGATCTGGCCCAATCTCCTCCAGGGCGACCAGCGCAAGACCAGTTATGAGAAGCGTGAATGACCCGTTCAGCATCGAGGCATTGATCTCGGGCTCCTTCGACCTGATCTGAACAAGAAAGCCGCCAAATAGGGCGGCAAAGCCGATCAGGTGAATCAGCACCAAGATCTGCTGCGCCAGCTGCATGGCCCGACACTAGTGGCCGGGCTAGGTGCGGTGTTGTATCTCTGCTCGCGCGGCGGCCCGGTTCCTACCGGCCCCGGCAGAGGGGGTGAAGTTGGTTAAACGAGCCGGCGATCAGTCGCCCAGCGGGTTAGTTGATGACGGTTGGAAAGCTGGAGCTTGCGCAGCACGCTGCTGACATGGGTCTCGACTGTTTTGATCGAGATGAAGAGCTCCTTGGCCACCTCTTTGTACGCATAGCCACGAGCAATGAGCCGAAGCACCTCACGCTCACGCTGCGACAATCGGTCCAGATCCTCATCCACTGTTGCAAGATCAATGGACCCCGAAAAAGCGTCCAGCACGAATCCGGCCAGCCGCGGCGAAAAGACCGCATCGCCCTCGGCGACTCGACGAATCGCGTCGATCAACTCGGTACCACTGATCGATTTCGTGACATAGCCACGAGCACCGGCCCGGATCACACCTATAACGTCCTCCGCAGCGTCGGAGACTGATAAGGCGAGGAACTTCTGGTCGGGATTTTTCTCATGGACCTTCCGGATGACCTCAACGCCGCCCCCACCTGGCAGGTGCACGTCAAGCAACACCACGTCAGGTTGCGTCTTCAAAATGACGGCGATAGCGCGGTCGGCATCGGCAGCTTCACCGACGACAGCTACCGAACGGCCGATCTCTGCCTTGACGCCCGTGCGAAACATCGCATGATCATCGACGATGACGACCCGATACGGTCCCCGCTCGGCCGATGCGCCTTGCGAGTTGTGGGTATTCGTGGTTTCGTTCATCTCTTGAGCTCCAGTCGTACTTCGGTGCCATCGCCCGGTGCGGAACGAATCGTTGCAGAGCCGCCGTGGCGAGCCATGCGATCAATGATGCTGCCTTTGACGCCCAGACGGTCCTGGGCCACAGCGTCCACGTCGAAACCTTTGCCACGGTCCCTGACGAATACCTCGACGGATTCCTCATCTACCTCGGCGTAGACATCGATCTTGTCAGCACCGGAGTGCTTGGCGGCGTTGACCATCGCTTCTCGCGCCGCGCGTACCAGCGCTTGGATCGACTCAGAGGTGTCGCAATCGCCGACCGTCACAAGCTCGACCGGTACGCCGCGCTCGTCCTCGACCTCAGCAGCAGCGGATGTCAAGGCGGCCTTGAGCGTCGCTTCGTGCAGCTCATCGTCGTAGAGCCAATTGCGCAGCTCCCGTTCCTGCCGACGAGCCAGCTGTTGTACGGCCTTGGGATCGTCGGCTTGCCGCTGAATCATGGCCAGCGTTTGCAGCACAGAGTCATGAAGGTGCGCCGCCATATCCGCCCGAGCGTCCGCTCGAACCCGCTCGGCTCTCGCCTGGTTGAGGGCGGTACGGGATCGGTGCAACCACGGCGCCAGCACGATCGCCACACCCGCAAGTGCCAGCATTGTCATCGCCATGACGTCGGGCAGCTGAGAGATCTGACCTCGCTGGGCGAGCACGATGCCAAATGCCGCGCCGACAAGTCCCAGACCGACGATCACTCGTACTAGCGACGGCCAGCCGCCCCGGGCCACGAAGGGGGCAAGCCACGCCTTGCCGCCGGCTTCGTCGCGCCAGCGCTTCTGCTGTGCCGAATCGGCCTGGCGCCAGACCAGCGCAGCTCCGGCACAAGCAAAGGCCACTGGCCAGAAAAGCTGCGAACTAATGCCCAGTCCGGTGTTCTGCATGATCCAGAGCAGGCCGACTCCCAGAGCGATGAGCGCCAGCAACATGCCCCAGTCGATCCGTCGCTTGGGTTTGCTCTGGTCCCGCATGCCTGCTCGGCTAGCAGACTCCAGACCGGGAGCCTTCAGCGTGGACTCGGGCGGTAGCAGCAGCCATAGTGCGCCGTATGCGATCACACCGATGAACTGAAAAGTCGCCAAGGCGACGAAGGCGACTCTGACCGCCATTACCGGCCAGCCCAGATGCCGAGCTAGCCCCGTACAGACTCCGCCCAACCACGCACCCTCGGCCACTCGAGTTGCCCGGGGCCGTTGCTCAGAATCTTCTTGATCCGCGTCCGAGATGTCCCTCAGTGCTGGCAACGCTGCCGTTGTCGCAGCTGATTCAGTACTGGCGACGGGCAATTCCACAGCCTCAGCATCGGCGCTCGCCTGCTGTATGCGTGGAGTCTCGACGTGGTGAGTATCAGGCTCGAGATGACTCGAGTCCGTGGCTGTCATGATCTCTCCACTCTCACACGCGCAATGGCGTCCGACCAGCAGGGCCGTCCCCCACTTTCCCCCGAGCCGAAGGAACTCAGACGTTGCTGCGGCGCGAATGGTTCCCTACTACACGCCAACTGCCGGGAGCATTGGGGGGCGTCCCTGATAGTTCGAGAGTAGTCCGCTCGGCAGGATGGACCGCATGAGCTCAGTCTGGACGATCCGCCGCAGCGCGACGGACGCCAAGGTCGCCGGCCTGTGTAGCGGCCTAGCGCAGCATCGGGGGATCGACCCGGTGCTCGTCCGAGTTGGCTGGGTGCTGCTTGCCTTGAGCGGAGGAATCGGGCTGGTTCTCTATCTCGCAGGCTGGCTGCTCATCCCGGTCGAAGGCAGCGACAAAGCACCGGTCGATGATTTCTTCGGCGAATCGGTGCGGCGCTGGCCGCGGGAGCTGTGGATCACGCTCATCGTGGTAGCCAGCCTCGGAATGTTTGCGGTCTTCGGCTGGCTCAGTCCGTTCAGCATCGGGCCAGCGATTGTCATTGCAGTCATTTGGTACTTCGGTTTCTACAAGGGTCGCCAGGACAAGCGACCAGCTGCGGCAGTGCCACCACCATCGACTGCCGATTCCGATTCCGCTTCGACGCAGCCTGTACTCCCCGAGTTCGCGCAATATTCCGGACCCCCGACCCCGTTCACCCAAGCCGCCGAAGCATGGCAACGCCGTATCGAGGAACACACTCAGCAGGTTGCCGCCGCTACTCAACCGTCCGCCACGCCGCACGCGGAGTGGCCAAGTCCCCCACCGGAAAATCTCTCGCAGGTGCCGCCGGATTCACCGATTGCTGCGCACGACGCCTTTCTGGCTGAGCCCGATCCGGCGGGCCTCTACGTAGAGCCGGCGCCTGCAGTGCCGGTAAAGATGTCCCAGACCCGGTCAGCCAAACGGCTTCGACTGGTCTGCTTGATCGTTCTGGGTCTAACCCTCTCTGGGCTGGGGATCGCCCAAGCAGCCGGGGTCGCAATCCCGCTGGCCGGCTACCTGGCGGCCGCATTGCTCGTAATCGGTTTGACGCTGGTGGCCGCCACCTGGTTCGGCATGGCCCGTGGTCTGCTGCCGGTGGGAGTGTTATTGGCGATCGCCGTTGTGATCATCACCGCGGCAGGACCAGCGATACGCGTACCCGTCGCTGCGACCTCAACCCATGCGTACACCAGCCTTGCTGAGCTGCCGGCCGGCGATTCAACCGATGTCGGCACGCTTTCCGTCGATCTCAGTCGGCTGGCGGTGACGAGCGACGTGAACTATGCAGCGCATGTGGATCTCGGCCAGCTTGTCGTCAAAGTGCCGGAAGATACGACCGTCCTGATCAACTACAAAGCTGATCTTGGAGCAGTTCGCGCGTATGGTGCGGAGGTTAAGGCGGGCTCTGACCTGGCCGGCGATGTCACGGATCCGCAACCAGCGCGGCCAGGACAGCACACGTTGACGCTCAATCTGTCCGTAGACGCCGGCAACATTGAGGTGCAACGATGAGAAAAACCTACGACGTCGTTGCCTTGATCTTCGGCCTGGTACTCAGCTGCGTGGCCCTCGGATCGCTGTGGCTAACCTTTGTCGGACCTCTGAACTGGCAGGTGATCAGAATCGTGGCTCCCATGGGTCTGGTCGCAGTCGGTGTTCTAGGCCTCGTCCTTTCTCGGAACCGTCCTTAGCTATCCCCCAAGTGAAAGGTGTGTCATGAGCAGCCCCTACCCGCCGCAAGCGCCCAAGAGACTGGAGCGGAGCAAGTCCAACCGCGTCCTGGGTGGTGTCTGTGCTGGAGTCGCGAACTACCTCAACATGGACCCCACGCTAGTGCGGGTGCTTACCGTCGTGATCTCACTGTTCACTGGCGTTCCGATCGTCCTCTACATCATCGCGCTGTTTGTCGTGCCTGAAGAGGGCTCGCAGCCCAACCCACCCAGCTATCCCCCGGTCGGCGGCCCCCAAGGGCAGACGACCGGTTTCTCGGGAGCGCCGACTGGTCAATCCGCGTACGCCCCACCTGCGACATCGAGGCCTGCGCAGCCGTCTCAGGCAGCCGGGCCAGTCTCAGCTGAGGACTCCGTTTGGGGTAGCGAGGGCGCGCCTTGGGAGCAGCGCCAGTCGGAGCCCGCGGCAGCACAGCCGCAATCTGTATCCGACTCCGAGCCGGTCGGTCCATCCGAGCCTGAGGCGCCGGTCGCGCCACCGGCTCATGAAGAGGACGCGACCGAGTGGGCAGCCGAGCCCGAAGGCCCTGAGGCGCGGGCTGCAGGAACGGAGAGCTCCCAGGCTGAGGGAGCGACGACCGATACCGAACCTGGCGATGAGTCTGAGGGCGGTCAGCAAACGGACCGGAGTTGAGCTCAGCGCCTGGTTCCAGAAACGCCTTATTGGGCGGCGCGTACCAGGTCGACGAAATAGCGGTGGATCCGCAGATCGTCTGTGACCTCGGGATGGAACGAAGTAGCCAGCACGT
Source organism: Propionibacteriaceae bacterium (assembly GCA_036566085.1). Taxonomy (GTDB): domain Bacteria; phylum Actinomycetota; class Actinomycetes; order Propionibacteriales; family Propionibacteriaceae; genus Microlunatus. Next base: position 1,929 of record DATCXA010000624.1, on the reverse strand, counting down.
TCTGGTGACGGACGGCAATGATCTTGGACTCATTCAGACCCGGTGGCACCACGGCACCTAGCACCTGGACGCCATCATCAATGCTTTCCACCCAGGGCGCCCGGATGAACACTGCGTGCATCGGTCCGCCGTTGATGCCGTCAAGATCAACATCGGTCTCGAAGGACTCGACCTGACGACCAAAAGCGTTGCGGCGGACGGTGATGTCGAGAGCGCCGAAGGTTTGTTGATCTTTGGTGCCGTCCAGCACGTTCTTGGCAAGCAAGATCATCCCAGCGCAGGAGCCGTACGCCGGCAGCCCGGCCTGCAGCGCGGCGATCAGGGGCTCGCGTAACCCGAAGATGCGCGAGAGCTTGTCGATGGTGGTGGACTCTCCTCCGGGCAGCACGATCCCATCGAGGCCCTCCAAGTCCTCCGGGCGACGTACCGGTCGGACGTCGGCGCCGCACGCCGTCAGCGCGCGGAGATGTTCCCGTACATCACCTTGCAGAGCGAGGACGCCGATGATAGGTGGGCGGCTCACCAGCCGCGCTGGGCGAGGCGATGGGGCTGTGGAATGTCGTCTACGTTGATGCCCACCATCGCTTCGCCAAGCCCTCGGGAGACCTTCGCGACCACGTCAGGATCGTCGTAGAAGGTGGTCGCTTTGACGATGGCCGCGGCCCGCTCGGCCGGGTTGCCGGATTTGAAGATTCCAGAGCCGACAAAGACGCCTTCAGCGCCAAGCTGCATCATCATCGCGGCGTCGGCCGGGGTGGCAATGCCGCCAGCGGTGAACAGCACAACTGGCAGCTTGCCGAGCTGTGCAACCTCTGCGATGAGTTCGTATGGTGCTTGCAGCTCTTTAGCCGCCAGGTACAGCTCTTCGGGTGCCATTGAGGTGAGCCTTGCCATTTCGGCCCGGATTTGGCGCATGTGGGTGACAGCGTTGGAGACATCACCAGTGCCTGCCTCGCCCTTGGAGCGGATCATCGCCGCGCCCTCAGCGATCCGGCGCAGGGCCTCACCAAGATTGGTGGCGCCACAGACGAACGGCACCGCGAAGCGCCACTTATCGATGTGGTTGGCATAGTCGGCAGGCGTCAGCACCTCCGATTCATCGATGTAGTCAACGCCCAGCGACTGCAGCACCTGAGCCTCGGCGAAATGCCCGATCCGGGCCTTGGCCATGACCGGAATGGAGACGGCCGCAATGATTCCATCGATCATGTCCGGATCGCTCATCCGCGCCACGCCGCCCTGCGCTCGGATATCGGCGGGAACCCGTTCCAGTGCCATCACAGCGACCGCACCGGCGTCCTCGGCGATCTTGGCCTGCTCTGGTGTGACGACGTCCATGATCACCCCACCCTTGAGCATCTCGGCCATGCCACGCTTGACGCGCGCAGTGCCGGTCAGGCCGGTTGACGGGCTAGGGCTGGTGATCTCGGACACGGTCAAATCCCTCTTAATTGCGGTGTTTCCCGATGGAGCCTGCTGCGGCGGGAACCGCTCGTAGCGATGCTTTCACCTCAGTCTAGGTGGGCATTCGACGGTGCCGAGGTGATTTTCCACGAGGGGCACGTCCAGACCCGTACGCTCCTCGTACGACTCAACCGGCGCATAGCTGAAGTGCGCTACTCCCACTCGATGGTGGCGGGCGGCTTGCTGGTGATGTCTAGCACGACCCGATTCACCTCATCCACCTCGTTGGTGATTCGGGTACTGATCCTCTCCAGCACCTCGTACGGGAGTCTGCCCCAGTCAGCGGTCATTGCATCCTCGCTGGTCACGGGCCGGAGCACGATGGGGTGCCCGTACGTTCGACCGTCGCCTTGCACCCCGACCGAGCGAACATCTGCCAACAACACCACTGGAAATTGCCAGATGTCGCGATCGAGGCCGGCTGCTGTCAGTTCGGCTCGCGCGATTGCATCCGCCTCTCGCAAG
>DATCXA010000580.1:0-2475 GCA_036566085.1 Propionibacteriaceae bacterium | reverse complement strand
TTGGCTCCCGCCGTCATGATGAACGGATTGTCGAAGATCCGCCACGCGTCCAACGTCCGGAACAGCAGGGCCACCATGATCGCGGCCTTCATGTTGGGCAACGTCACCCGCGTCAACCGCTGCCACGCCGTGGCGCCGTCGACCATGGCCGCCTTGTTCAGCTCCGCGGGCACCTGCACCAGGCCGGCCAGCAGCAGCAGCGAGATGAACGGCGTGGTCTTCCAGATCTCCGACAACGTGATGACAAACAGCGACGACCAGCGCTCACCGAACCAGTTGAACTCGCCCAGGCCCAACCATTGGTTCACGAATCCGGAGTCCAGCTGGAACGCATAGCGCCAGATGAACGCCGACACGACCGTGATGATGCCGTACGGAACGAGGATCCCTGTGCGGACCAACGAGCGGCCGAACAGGATCCGGTACATCACAAAGGCGAAGGCGAAGCCGAGCACCAGCTCCACCACCACGCTCACCACGGTGATGATCAGGGTGGTCACGAAGTCGCTCCACCACACGGGGTCGGTCAGGACCGTCACGAAGTTGCGGAACCCGACAAAGGTTCTTCCTTCCGGGTCGGTCAACCGATAGTTGTAGAAGGAGAGGACGACCGCGTAGACCAACGGGTACGCGGTCACGAACACCATGACGATGAATGCCGGGGCGGACAGGGCCAGCCCGAGCCGCCGTTCGTACCGCGTCCGCTCGGACACTTGGGGCGGCGGTTGCGCCGGGGCCTCGACGCGAGGTTCGGTAACGGTCACGGGGTGCTCCTCTCAGGGCGAGGCGCCGGTCGGCTCACAGCAGTCGCTTGCCCTGCAGGACCTCGGTCATGAAGGTCGCCGTCTCCTCCGGTGTCTGCGGAGCGTGGACCGACGTCGCCGGATGCCAGACCCGCTGCACCGACGTCGAGACATCGTTGTAGTACGGCGTGACCGGCCGCGGCCCGGCTTCATTGATCGAGTCACGGATCAGCGGGGCCATCGGGAAGGCCTCGCGGACCTTGGGGTCGTCGTAGGCGGCCCCCTTCGCCGCCGGGTTGCCGGCGTCCACCATGTACTCGATGTTGCTCTGCAGCGAGGTGGCACACTTGACCAGGTCGAGCGCCTGCTCCGGGTACTTGGTGAAGGCGCCGATGGCCAGGTTGATCCCGCCCAGCGGCGGACGACTCGCCTCGCCGGCCTTGACCCCGGGATATCTAGCCCAGGCGATGTCGTCCACGACTGCCTGTTCGGTGGCTCCGCTCTGGACGTCACCCTTGGCCGCGGAATAGACGTAGGGCCAGTTGACCATGAACATGCCGGAGTCACCCTGGAAAGTCGAGCGGGCCTCCTCCTCGGTCGCGGTGGACATTGCCGGTGGCGCGGCCGAGGACCTGGCGAGACCGCCGACGATCTCGGCCGCCGCATCTCCTGCCGGGGAGTTGATCTCAGGGGTGGCGTTCTTGCCGGCTTCCACGTTGCCGATGATCTGGCCGCCGGCCGACACGACCAGGGCGTTGATCCAGACCATGTAGCCCTCGTACCGGTTGGCCTGCACCCCGATCACCTTGTGCTGACCCTCGGCCGCCTTGATCATCTGGTCCCAGGTGAAGCCCGGCGCGGTGGGATCCACGCCGGCTGCCTTCGCGGCCGACTTGCGGAACCAGAGCAGCTGGGTGTTGGCCCAGAACGGTGCCGCCACCAGCTGGTCGTTCCAGTACACCGTCTCCAGCGGGCCCTTGAGGACGCCATCGGTGAAGGTGGTCTCGTCCTGCTTGGAGAACGGGCGGAGGAAGCCGGCGTTGGCGAACTCCGCGACGAAGGGTGGGTCCAGGCTCATCACGTCGATCGAGCTGTCCTTGGCGGCCAGCCGGCGGACCAGCTGCTCCCGCTGGGAGGACGCGTCGTTGGGCAGCGTCTGGATCGTGACCTGGTAGGCACCGTTCGACGCGTCGGCGCACTTCTTGGCCAGGCGGCCCTGCCCGCCGTTGTCCGGATTGATGTACCAGTTCAAGGTCGGGGTGCTGCTCTGGCCTCCACAGGCCGCGAGGAGCGCGGATGCAAGGGCGAGTGCTACCGCGAGAGCGAGCGCTCGCCCTCGTGCTCCCCTCTGCCGTCCCCTCCCCGCGACACGCACACTGCTCACGACGCGCCTCCAGCGTTGGACCATCCGGTCGCTCGGGACACTTCACCCGATACGGTCGGCCGGGAACCCAGGCATCACCCCCGTCGCCCCCCGCTTCGGGTCTCATTCCCAGCTTGGTCGAAGGCGGTCTGTCACCTGCCAGCAGCTCTGCGCTCGGCACATCACCCAGCTGATAGTGCGGCTGACCAAAGCACGGCTGCATCATCCGTTCCGGGTGATTTCGGCATGCTTCGGCTGACCGTCGCCGGAGCTCAGGCCGCGCCGCTATCGTCCCCGGCGAGATGTTGCAGAAGGAAGGCTTGGGCGAGGATCATCCGCTCGATCTCGGAGAGGTCCACGCTCTCGTCC
>DATCXA010000214.1:0-2610 GCA_036566085.1 Propionibacteriaceae bacterium | reverse complement strand
TGTTGTCGCTTCGCTCAATCGCCTAACCCTTGCTGCCGGCTCAGGCGGTTCTTGCACCGACCTCTGAACTCGAAACTCCACACTGGTCGGAAATTTGACTCTCGGAACCGGATTCAAGGTCGATAACTCCGCATTGGTCGGAAATTTGAACAGTGAGGGACTCCTGATCGATCTGGCCGAGCAAATGTTGTACGGCGGCACTCAGCCGGCCGAAGCCCTGACCGTCGCTCTTTCGTCGGTTGTCGATCGTTGTGCAAGCTGCGCATAAAGCTGATCTAGCTCAACGGCCGGTTCTCCGAGCCCGTCCAGCGCGTCCAGCTGGCGCGCGATCCTCTCCGATCGCCATTCGCAAGCGAGCAGATCGAGGGCAACCCATACCGCAAGGGCGTGGTGATGCAAGATTGCGTCTAACCGGCGGCGGATGTCTTCATCAGCGGGGTCTTCACAGGCTTTCGGAAGCAGATCCCGGAGACCGAAAAAACGGCGTACCAGCGGTCCACCGCGGGGAGCGAGAAAACCAAGACCCTCACGAGCCTGGGCACCACGGACTACCGCCTCTGCTTCATCCTGCAGGATCACCGCCTCGGCAACGATGCGACGCATGGCAGCCCGCGGGTTACTCGGTGGGTCCGCGTGCCCGATCGGGGTCTGGCCAGTCCCGCCAAGCTGCTCGACTGCCCCAGCAACCGCAGGCATGGCCGCTGCCGGCCGGCGGCGTCGAAAGCCGCGCATGTGCCGACTTTATCTCTTCAGAACTAATGGCTAGGGATGCGGCGCAACCATGACCAGCAGCGAGGTGGTCGACAAGATCACAAAGGCGATGCAGAGCTCAGCCCCCATAACCACGGCAAGTGTCGATATGCCGCCAACTCTCAGCGGTCCGTCAGACTGCAAGTGCGACTGTCGAAACGCCGCGCGTGCTGCGTATTTGCGACCCTCGTTGCCCATCAGCAACATCAAACCGAAGATGGTGATCTTGATGAGCAGGACGAGTCCGTAGCGAGAACTTGCCAGCTGCCACACCCCACCGGCGACTGCAAGGGCATGCACAATGCCAGTTACCACTAGGGTCACTACGCTCAATTGCGCCACCCGGGAGAACCGGGGGATGAGCCGGTCAAGCTCTTGCACTCTTTCCCCTGGAATCAAGACGGCCGCCAAGGCGACCAGTCCGCCAAGCCAAGCGCAGGTCGCCAGTACGTGCAGGCCGGTAGCAGCGATCTTCGCAACCTCCCACGGGCCACCGATTGCATCGGACTGCGCCACCATCGAAGCGGCGATTACGAGGACCAGTGTGAGCGCGACGACGCGCCGCCAACCCACTACAGCACCGCTGATGATGTCCGGGAGAAAGAACATCGTTCCGATCAGGGCGGCGAGTCTGGCCAGCTGAGCGGCGCCACCTAATTGGGTGACGATGTCGCCCAGCAGCCGACCTCCAAAGATCAGTTGGATGGCTGGCCCGGCGAGCGTACCGATGATCATCGCCGCGGTTCCTGCCAGTGCGAGTAGCACCAGGCGGGGATTTCTTCGACCGTCCGGCCACACCACGCTCCAAAAAACCAAGGTGCCGGCGAGGAGCACATACCCGGCGTAAGTCAGTACCCGATTGGCTCCAAGGGCAAGGTCGATCAGATCCCGGGTCATTCGTCAGGCAGCCCGTCGCAGGCCAATTGGCTGACGCTCTTCGACCGGCTGGCTCAGGACGCAACAATTGCGCTGCGTCATTGCGGCCTCGGCAGGTCGAACTGGACGACAATTACAGCTCTGTCCCTTGTCAGCTTTGGCTTGACGCGAAACTGTGGTGGGCCTCCAATCGAGCATGCCTGTTTGCTCACCGACCTGACCGCTGGGCACTCGATATTGCGCACGGTGTTTCCACTGACCATCATGGCAACCGGGATGCTTTTAGGAACATCTCGAATCAACGGACCAATGGCCGTCAGCGCCCGACCGGCAGGTGATGGGATGCTGCGTATGGTGATGCCACCCAAGTGGTAGCGCAACTCAATCGATTTCGATGGGTTCGTCAGTGCGAGATCCATTTGGCGGCTAACCCGACCCTCAGGCACTCTGACAGGCTGATCTTCTGCGCTTATTTGTACTTGGGTGGCAACTGGCTTGGATTTTGCGAAGCGGTTGCCGGCAAGGCTGAGATTGGGTGGGCCTAGGCGTAACGAAGAGGTTGCCTCGGGCAGCCGCACAATTTCGGCGATGTCGAAGGAACCACTGGGCAGCGGGCTGGCCATCAGCAGAATACCGGGTTGAGTGGTGCCAGGGCCTTTCGGCAGTTTGACTTCTTTCGGTGGAGTCGTGGGAACGGTCCGTACCGGTGAGGTCGTAGAGGAAGCAGTGGGTGCGTTTGCCGGGGAAGCCGAGCCGACTGAGGGCACCCCGCCGGCCGGTGTCGAGGCCGATCGCGGAAGATCAGGACCTTCCCGGTAGAAGGTGACGGCCGCGGCACAAAGTCCGCCTATCAATACCAAGCCCAGGGCGCGACGCAGCCCAGCTATTCGTGCATGACCGACCGCGGTCATTTTGTCCAAGGCCGCACCCCCGGTCGCAATCGGCTAACGCTTTTGTCGGATACTCGACGGCGCAGCGGTCCGG
>DATCXA010000564.1:0-13303 GCA_036566085.1 Propionibacteriaceae bacterium | reverse complement strand
CCCAGCCGCTACCAAGCGCTGGTAGAAGGCGCGAATGACCGGGTTGCACCTGGTAGCCACCAGGGCGCCCATGTAAAGCACCGCTCTCACGCTCGCACGTCCGCCCTGCACGAAGCGCCTGCCTCGCAGCGTGCCCGAGTCGCGACTGAGTGGAGCGATCCCCACGAGCTTGGCGATCTCCCTCCTCGAGAGCCGACCAAGTTCGGGCAGATCGGCCAGGAGCGTGAAGGAGAGCACCCGACCCACACCCGGCACGCTCTGCAGGAGGTCATCCCTCTCCCTCCAGACTGGGCTCTCCTTGATCATCTCTCCCAGGTCGGTGTCCGCCATGCGGAGCTCGCGCTCGAGGAAGGCTATATGGGTCTTGAGGCTCTTCTTCACCGGCCGCTTGCCACGGCCGAAGACCTGGCCCAGCCGGTTCCGCTCGGCCTGCAGCATCTCGAGCAACTGGCGTCTGCGGGAGAGCAGCGCATCGAGTTCCTGGGCCGCCTCATTGGGCAGCACCCTGACCGCGGGTCGCACGCGCTCGGCGAAGAGTGCCAGGATGTCGGCATCGATGCGGTCGGTCTTGGCCAGCTGCCCCGTGGCCCGGGCGAAGTCACGCACCTGACGAGGATTCGCAACCACGACGGGCAGTGCTGCAGCCGCGAGGGCCGCAACGCAGAGCAGCTCGTAGCCACCGGTGGCCTCGAGTACGATAAGCTCGGGCTCATCCTTCAGCAGGCGATCGACCAGTGCCCGTACCCCGCGCTCATCATTCGTCACCGTCCACCGCTCGCCACTCGGGCGAGTTGCCACCACCAGCTCTGCCTTCGCCACATCGATGCCAACCAGCATGCGCCTCCTCCACTAGCTGCAGAAACTTCGTCCTGGAGATGTCGCCGTCGACCCATCCTTGTAAAGAATTCGGGCTCGCTGCGCTCTGGCAGATCGGCCCCCGCAACTGTTCGGGCTCTTGCGACTTAAGTGATCGGCGACGCCGCTCCAGCTAACGCACGGTGTCTGCTCTTGGAGCTCCACCCAGACCGCATCGAGCTGGCGCCCCGATCAATTCCTCTGCAAACTACATCTCGCTTCTAGATACAAGGCTGTTACCCAACCATCATCTTCTTTCCGCTGTCATTCGCGGACGGTATGAGCCCAAGCGTGAAACACTATTCATACCGACATTCGAGGAGATAGCATCTGCCGCGAGGCCGCTCCCTGGTGGCCCACTGGAATCAGTCGACCGATTGCTGCTCTACGTGGCTGATCACCAAATGAAATTGGATCAACCCGTTAAACTCGTGTTCGACAATGATTATCCAGTTGCATATGCGCATGACGGCGCTGAGTTACGCGCTGTTGTGCGTCTCGCAATGGAACTCAAGCGCTTAAGGCTCATACAGAATGGCTTCCCAGAGCCACCATTTAATGTCGCTTTGACGTTTGCGCTGAATTTGACACCGGATGGATGGGAAAGAGTTCAGGCATTGAGGGAGAACCTCCCACGTCACCGACAGGCATTCGTCGCGATGTGGTTCGACCCTTCGATGGATATAGTTTTCAACGAAGGGTTTGAGCCGGCCTTTGGTCGGCATGGTTACAAGGCTCTTCGGATTGATCGTGCTGAGCACAACGAGAAGATCGACGACCGCATCATCGCAGAGATTCGCGCAAGCGGCGTCCTAGCCGCCGATTTCACGGGGAATAGAGCTGGCGTGTACTTCGAGGCCGGGTATGCCAAGGGACTCGGGATCCCGGTGATCTGGACTTGTCGGAAGGACTGTATCAAGCGCGTGCATTTTGATACGCGCCAGTACAACCACATCGTGTGGCAGGAACCGGCTGACCTCGCTGAGAAGCTGGAGAACAGGATTCGCGCCACATTGCCGACGTATCCGGCGCTCTCGTAGAGCCATAGTGTCGGTACATGGGTCGATCTCCGAGCTTCGAGAATCGAGTGCTGACGAGCCGCTGACGGGGTCGTGTAGGATTGCGGCATGTACACTGAGTCCTTCAATCATGATCGGCAGGCCGCTGTCAGGCGCACGTTAGCACTCGCTCGCCTAGTTGCTAAGCGTTACGGCGAGGTTCCCACACTGGGGTGTGCCTGGCTACATGGCCCGCACCGCTTGCTTCTGGGTGCCACACCGGCCGAGGCCGCGTGGTTCAGCCCGCGGTTGGCGCGATATGCGTCGCTCCTCCTTGCGTACGACGCCGCTCTGGTACACGCTCCGGAAGGGCCGCCCGAATGTGACGGCTCTAAGGCTGAGCACGTCTAAGCCACCGTCCGGTAACCAGCTGTACGTGTAGAAGGGACGGCTGCGACTCACTTCTCGTTCAAGCTGGTCTGAATCAGGGCGGCCGTTCACCGTGTGCGCTTCCTGGACAGTGTAAAGTGCTGGCATCCGGTAAGGATTCTGCATCCTCCGGCGATGCACAGGCCGTTACTTCAATGCTTCGTCTGGGCGAACACCACGTGGACCGCGGTATGTGGTTTATACGAGTTCGGAATCAGCAGGGAGGCGGTAGTGCTGGGACCTGAACGATTCGTGGACGGCGAACAATGGGAGAAGCCGCTATCGCCCGAAGAGGCGGGAGCCGCGGTCAAGCGCGTACGTGCAATTGCAGCGGATCCGCTGCCTCCTGGGAGGCGCTCCGAGCTTCTTGCTGAGGTGATCGACGTGCCCGCACCGGATCTCCGCTCAGAGAGTGGGCGGTTGGACGCCAAGCTCATTGCGGAGGCGCTGGGGATTGCCGTTAGGAAGCTCGCGGACGCAGTGCAGGTTAGTGCACAGGTCCTGAACGAGACGCCTGACTCGCCGCCTGCCCAGGTAGCGTTGCATCCCTTCGCGCGGGTAATTGAAGCACTTCGGGTGATGCTACCGGAAGATCGGCGAAAAGCGTGGCTCCATTCACCTCAAGCCCGATGGGATAACCGTTCGCCCTTGGAGGTAATGCTTGCTGGCGACGCCGAGGCTGTCGCCCGCACTCTAGAGCTGATACGTGACGGCGGCATGGGACAGTGAGCGTCGGGGCACGAGAACCGGCTCGCGCGCCGTCTATCTGGAGCAGGCCGGTCGCGCCTGAACCAGACATTCTGACGGAGATCGCCGAGCGGCTGACCGCGTACCGCTACCAACGCTGGACCGCTGCCTCTACCGAGCGCCTTTCACTGGGTTTTTGCGCTCCCACCACAGCCCAGACCGCTCTTCTACGAAGGTTCGCTCGCCGGGCGTGGTTGTTCGATTCTGCGATGGACGAACGACTGACCAAACTCGCAGTGGACGAGGATTATCAGATGGCGCTTATTAGATGCCCGGATTGCGAGAAGATGATTTCGGACTCCGCCATGAGCTGTCCGAACTGCGGGCGCCCGGCGAGCGCTCAATCTTCTTCAACAGGTATCCGCATTGAATCGAGACCTGCTGCCAAGAAGAAGGGATACGCTCCGTTCATCATAGTCGGCCTGGTATTGGTCGTCGTTGTCACGCTGGTTCAATCGCAGGGTGAGATCCCGGTACAATCGCGTCCACCCGGGACAGGTCGCAGCATAGCGGACAGCGTTTACCTGGCTGTAATGCCGAAGCCAGGCGAGTCGCCGTATCCCGATGATCCGGACATCCCGCACAATTTCTTGATGGACCGCTTGAATGACGCCGCCGAATCTCATCCTTCATGGAAGTTTTCCCAACCCGATTTCACGTTCCGATCCGACGGCTCCGAGAGCTCGCTCCGACTCCGCTTCAGCGATGGCAGCAGTCTCGTGTTATTCGACTCGAAGAATCAAGGCGAAGGAACTGGCCTACGGTACGACTCCGCCCGAGTAGAATAGCAGGCGCGTTGTAGAGGCACGTGCGTCGATTCCTTGTCGCCGGCAACTTCTAAGTGCTTAAGCGACGACTTTCTCTTGTGTCATTGGGAGTGCACGATGGATCCTGGGACAGGTCTGACAGTACTGGGTGGCGCGCTAGGTTCAGCAAAAGTCATTGAGAAGATTCTGGGTCCGACCGCCGAATACGTTGGTGTCGGCCTTAAGGATTGGACTGAGCGCTCTGTAAATAATGTGGGCCGGGTCTTCGAGAAGGCTCAGGAAAAGCTCGGTTCGCGCATTGACCAACCCGGTAGCGTCCCGCCCAAGGTACTTAAGAAGGTGCTCGAGGAGGCTTCGTTCTCGGAGGACGAGCTCTCGGCGGAGTACTATGGCGGTGTGCTTGCCTCCTCGCGCTCTGAGGTGGGGCGGGACGACCGCGGCGCAGCCCTTATCGCGTTGATTGGCCGGCTTACCTCATACCAAATTCGGTCGCACTTCTTCTTCTACAGTCTGTTGCGGGTGGTGTTTGAAGGGTTGGATGCGAACCTTGGTGATTCCGTGGGCCGCAGCCAATGCCGCCTATTCATTCCCTTCCCGTCGTACCATGTGGCTCTCGATTTCTCAGAAGGTGAGAACCCGGTCGTAATACTCACGCACGTGATGTTTGGTTTATCTCGCGAGAACCTGATTGAGACTGACTTTCGTTTCGGCGACGTGGACAGTCTGCGAAGGGTCTACGAAAAGGCTGACCAAGCGGGAATAATATTTACCCCGTCCGTACTAGGAGTTGAATTGTTCTTGTGGGCGCACGGGCGTGGCGACCTCCCAATCAATAGCGTTCTCGACCCGTCTATCCATCTGTCAACCGGAGTCCAGATTCCTACGGTCCCGGGCATTCGCAGTATCAGCTTCCCCGATAGGGGTTATCCGAAGCCCGATGGAGTGGTTACCTAGCCGCAATTCGTGAGTTACATAGCCTCGGTGGCATTCGAGATCCTGGGTCGACAGCGACCTACTCGGTGTGTGACCTCTCAAGAGGGTACAGGAGCGGACCAACCGCACTGTCCGTTCATCGCGGTGTCGGCCACTATCCAAGCATTCTGAAATACCGCAACGGGACGCCCGGACTCGGTTCAGCGGACTAAAGCAAGCACCCCGGCGACTCCTTCAGCTTCGAAACGGGCTTACCGTTCGCGTGGAGTTGTCCATCCATTTCGGCGCGGCTGTCCAGCCAATGCAGCTTTGGACAGTGTCCAAACATTCTGAATTCCAACACGTCCTAAGGCTAACTTGAGCACCGACCGCTTCACGACAGATAGAAGTGAGTGACGGCGAGGCGGTGTTACTGGAAGGCGCGCTCGGCAAAGCGGAGCCAGATGCTACCGCCGCGAGCAAGCGAAGAATGGTTTAGTAGCGGAAAGAGCATGCCGACCCCCTGTAACAAGACTTTTCCGCGGTCACACGGATTACTTCGAACTCGAGACGCTTGACGGCGTGCATGGTGACATAGAGGAAGTTGCCGCTGCCACAAGCGGGATCCAGGAACCGCAACTTACGCAGCCAGGCGTGGTACGCCTCGAGTCGCTTGAGTGCCGTGTCCCGATCCTTCTTCTTGCCCGACTCCGTGAGCTGAAGGACCTCGGCCTGCACGGCTGTCCAGCGCTCTCGCAGCGGCTCCTCGACCGTCGGCCTGACGAGGCGTTCGATGAATGCAGGCGGTGTGTACTCCGCTCCGAGGCGGTGGCGCTCGACGGGATCGAGGGCGCGCACGAGGAGCGTCCCGAAGATCGACGGCTCGACGTCGGCCCAATCGGCCTTCGCTGCCTCATGCAGCAGAAGAATATCCTCTGGCGTGAGCGGCAGCGCCTTGGCGTCCTTGAAGAAGTGGCCGTTGAACTGTAGGAACCGGAGGAACCCGAACATCCCGCCTGAGTCCATCGCATTCCACAGAGCTGAAACGGCATCGGCGAAGTGCGTGGGCGACCCCTTCATGCCTGCGGCCACCACAGTTTCGCGGAAGGCCATGTGCGGCAGAAGACCGACGTCTTCGGCGAAGCAACTGAAGACCACGCGCATAAGGAACTTCGCGACGCGTTCCTGCTCGAAGCCCCGGCCTTCGAGCGCCGCGGCCAGTGCGCCCAGTCTAGCAGCGACGTCTTCGGTCACCTTCTGCGCACGGAGCCTCGGATCGCGCGCGCTGGGGTTCTCCCAAATATCGCGAAGAAGCGCGATGTGATCGGGGACATGGGCGAGCGTCGCCAGGTCAATCCGCTTCCCGGCGCTGTATCCCCCGTACGTACCGGACCATCGATCCCACACGAGAAGCGTTCGGCCAACGTCGAGGACCAAGACGTACGGCGGTGGGGCACCCTGGGTGTGCGCGACGTAGTTACGGACCTGGCCGAACGCCTTGCGAAGCAGCGTCTCGTTCGACCTTCCATTGTTCGCGCCGCCGGCATCGTCCTTTGCCTCCAGCGCGAAGCATCCCTCCTTCCAGATGTCGATGAAGTTCTTGGATTCTTTGCCCTCGACGGTGATCGCGTCGATGGTGTACTCGAACTCGTAAGCCGATCCGGGGGGGCGGGGACGCTCGACGCCGAGCGCCTCACAGAGCTCAATGAGGTAGGGCTGCGCGCTGGCGCGTTCGTGGGGCTTGGAGGACTCCCATCGACAGGCGAGGTCCCTCAGTTTGGCTTCGACCGTCATCGGTCTGCCTCTCTGGGGCGAGGTGGAATCTTGCTACACGCATCGTTGCGGTAGCATGGCACTCGTGGGAGGACGATCTAGATAGTGGGAGGGTAAGAGATCTCACGCGACTCGGCGCCACGTGCGTCACCGTCGCAGCACGTCGCGTGAGCCTGATCCTTGGTCACTGCGGCCGTACTCTGAGGCCGATGTGAGGAGTGGGATTGATCAGGCGACCTGAACGCCGCGAAAAGCGAGCGAGCATCGTGGCCGGCTTTGCGAGACCTCCCCCTGCTTGGTTTGTCAGATCACCGGCATCACACCGGCTAGGCGACAACTAACCTGACACAGGGGAGAGGGATACTCGACGACCAAGTGGGCGGTTCGCGGTAGCAACGATGCGCACGTAGATCGGGACCTCTTTCATGCTCCCGTCCCGAGTGACGGTGCTGCTACAACACGCGCGAGATCGCAGCCTGCGCCGTCGTACCGATTTCCCGAATATCGATGCGGGTGTAAGAACGGCAGTTGACAGTCGCCCGGAGAAGGCAGTGCCGTTGCGCAGCGTCGGAACATGCGTCTATGCTAGGAGGTGCGGTGTGGCGCGGTCATCTTGCGCCTCCATCATTCACATCAGAACGGCGCACCATTCTCTGCCAGGCTAGCACAAAGCCTGACCGACAAATGCCGCTGCGCCAAAGGTTCCCTGGCTGGGTAGCGCGGCGCTGTTTCATACGACGCTGTTCTCAGTGTTGTGCAACTAATGTGGCCAGGGACGGATTGGGCCTTGGACTTGCCCGGTTGACGCCGCCTCGTGCGGCCCCTCCAGCACCGAATTGCATCGCATTTCTCGTAAGCGAAAGCGGCGCCTGGTCCGACTGGCGCAACGCCGTGAGCGACGCCGCCTTGATCGCCTCGCAGCTAGCCGAAGTCTAGGGCCCAGTAAGCGCTCTAGCACTCGTAAGTACCTCGATCCGCTCGACTTTTATAGTCGGACGGCAGGGCTATTTAGGAAAAAGCCCAGGGGTGTCAAACCAGTAGTATTTTTCCCAAAGATATTCTCGTTCATCGATGAGCCAGATGAGACTATAGACGCACTACAGCGCTTCGTGACGCTTGTACAGAGCAGGCCAGGCCGCATTAAGATTGCGCAGGAAGCATGTGAGCAGATCGACCTTTGTGCTGGCGCCGTCCTAAATGCGCTTACTTTGGCAGCCGTAAGGAAGTTACGAGAGCGTCGGATCTCAATCAGTGGCAACATGCCGAAGACGTCGGAAGCGGCAGAAATCGTAGCGGCAACAGGGCTTCCTAAAGAGCTTGGTGTTCAACTTCCGGTCGAGTTCACCCACTTCAAGAACCACGGCCTAGTACATGGGTGGTTCACAGGGGATAAAGCTACGAGGAGTAGCCGAGGCGATATCGAAGTCACTCGCCTCATCGACTATCTCAACGACTGCCTGCGTGGATATGGGTTTGAATTTAGTGAAGAAGGGAACGATCGCATCGGTGAGCTCGTTGCGGAGGTGATTAACAACTGTGAAGATCATTCAGGGCGTCACGAGTGGTGGATATCGGCTTACTTGAGGCAGCCGTCGGGTAAAGAATATGGTGACTGCCACATAACCGTCTTCAACCTCGGCGCCTCTCTCGCGGAAACGCTCCAGAAACTCCCTGCAGACTCAGTATTGCGTCGAGATATCGACCGCCTAATGCAACATCATGAGGACCGGGGACATTTCCGTTCGGGAGTATTCACACGCGAGGCCGCCTGGACTATCTGTGCCTTGCAGCCGCGCGTGAGCTGCTATAATACCGGGCCTTACTCAGTTCAGGATCGTGGACAGGGTACTGTCAAGATGATGGAGGCCTTTCATCGGCTGGGGCAGGTTCGCAAGATGCGAGAGCGCCCTGCTATGGCCTTGGTGTCCGGTAGAACTCACATTCGCTTCGACAACACATATACGCTCAAGTTGCTCCCGATCGTGGGTGCGGACACGAAAGAAATCATCGCATTCAATCCTGAGAACGACTTGAATCTCCCTCCCGATCGAAAATATGTTTCGACACTAAAGAACTCGTTCCCCGGCACAATTTTGAGCTTGCGGTTCTTTATTGACCCAGGGCATCTCGAGACGGTTCCCGATTATGCCAGTAAAACACACTAGTCAATCGAAGCGCATTAGCTTGGAGACCTATCGGGACTCCGGATCAAAGATCTTCTCGGGTCGACCGAGAGGCGAGAGGGTGCGACAGAGTGCAACGCTTGCGGCACTTGAGGACAACGGATTCTCGTTTGAAATCTTTGTTCCGGAAGACCTTTACTCTGTCACGTCATCCTTCTTCCTCGGGATGTTTGGTGACTCGATCCGGAAGCTCGGCGAGGAGGAGTTCCGACGTCGGTACAAGTTTTGTGGTAAGAACATTAGTCGCGTGGTCGAGGAAGGGATTCGCGAAGCGCAGAAGAGCGCAAGCCCGCTTCCGTAGACATTTTGATGAGGGCGCGAGTACCTGACGTCTCGCCCATGTACGTCCACCTCTTGGTCTGACACGGCGCCTGCACCGACGCCCAACAGATTACCCCTGTTATGGCACTGCAATCGAGCTTGCTGACGCCGGCATCTCGTGAAGGCTCATCAGGGACATCGCTCGCGGTCGTACATTGGTACGATGCGGCGAAGGCGAATACGGCGGGTACGGTTCAAGCCGTCGCGGCCGTAGTCGCGGTTGTCTTCGCCTATCGCACAGTACGAATCGGTTTTCTAGCCTTCCGTGATCATAGGCGCATCAAGGAGCTCGAACGACGCCAGGCGTACTTTGACCGCTATATGTTAGATGTGGCGATGCAGTGTGTGCCTGCTTTCCGCGAACGAGCTACCCGAGTCATTCGCGACGCCGCGGCCGCCGTTGCCGCACTTAGCCCGCACTCTGAACAGCAAGAGGTAAATCGCCTAATAGCGAAAGCGATTGAGTCGTTTAGCGAGCAGATACACCAGCTGCGTGAACGACTCTTCTTTGCTGATACGGCGCTTGGCGACACGAGTCTCTGGCCCACGCTAGAAGAGAAGCTGTCGGCGCTCGAGGACGAGGCCGTACATGGGATCGAGCAGTTCGCGATTTCCACCAAGCGGAACGCGAGCTTGGACGCGGTGGTCGGCAAATACTCGGCGATGTTACTTCGCGAGATATACCACTACGACATCCTAGTTCACACGATCGAAGATGATGTGCGCGTGGCCTGGTGGCGAAAGGTTTGGCGCGTCGGCATTGTGAATCTGGCGCGACGAATTCAGAAGCTAGCCTGAACGCTCGCAGTCGTATGACCTAGTTAGCTGATATGCCGGTGCAGGTCCCCCAGTAGAGCGTCGGATCTACGCCGCCATGCGGCACTTCGGTATCGGCATGAAGCACACCGTGTGGCGAGGTAAGCGCGGCGAACGCGAGGTGGGCCGCGCGAATCCTTGAGGTGCTCCTCTACATGGCACGCCTACCCCTCTTTGAACGACGGCTGGACGACGTCACGACTGAGGACCTGACCAGACTCGCGGCAGTCTCGGAAGGCTGGTACGTCGAGTTCAAGCGACAGGTGCCTAACGCCGGGTCGATCGCGAAGTCGATCAGCGCATTCGCTAACCACTTTGGTGGCTGGGTGTTCTACGGCGTCGAGGACGAGCGAGCCCGCCGCAACGGT
Organism: Propionibacteriaceae bacterium; assembly: GCA_036566085.1. GTDB lineage: Bacteria > Actinomycetota > Actinomycetes > Propionibacteriales > Propionibacteriaceae > Microlunatus. The sequence continues at coordinate 3,134 of DATCXA010000564.1, read as the reverse complement.
GCGGCACCGTTCCCTGGAGTACCCGCCGCCGAGGTGCCTGCGCTAGTAGCGCGAATTCGAGACGCTGCACGGGTGCAGATCAGCCCTACGCCATTCTTTGAACTGCGGGCCATCGAGGGACCTGCGGACACAATTGGCCTACCCGCCGGTCGCGCGATTATTGTAGTCGATGTCTCGGAGGGTGCAAACGCGCCCTACATACACGGCAGCGGTCGCATATACCGTCGCGTCGCCGACGCATCTGATCCCAAGCACGAGACCGACCGGAGCGTACTCGATATGCTTGTTGAGCGGACCCGGCGCAAGCGCGAGGGACTGGCGGAGACCCTTCGGCGGACGCCGCGCCTGTCGAACGACGAGTCAAAGATGTCGTATCTGCAGCTATTCCTGCTCGCAGACCCTCTCGGTGATCGCGGATGCGGCACGACACTCACCTTTAATGAATTCGCGACCATCATGGCGGCAGGAGACTCTCGCGCAGGGGGGATGCCATTCGATACGGCGCACCCTTCCGCCGCGGGTTACGTCGCGCGCATGGTAGGGCGGAACGAAGGGCTTCTTCGCCTTCTGGCGTGGGACCATGACCCTGCCGGGACAAGTATAGTTACGATCCCCTTCCGCACGATGAGCCTATTCGAGACGAACGGCTACTACCAAACCCAGCGCTTTACGAGACTGTGTGCGGCAAAGAAGATCGGTCCCGAGTACAAGTACGTCCTCGACCTGAACTTGCTCCCATGGGTGATCGGGGGATGTGTCAAGAAGCACTGGGCGCTCGCGGCCGCGGGTGGTGTCCCCGGCCCGTTCTACGCGAAGGTCCACGCTGTTAACGTGTGGCGTCGCATCCCCTTTCTTGATACCGCGGCCTTTATCGCGTATATCGAATCACATGGCGTGCCGGTGATCCAGGACGAAGATGCGTTCGCCCCGCCAGGCGTAACGGTCGAATCGCTACTAGAGGTAGCTTCCGGCCCCACGGAAGACGAGGGGGATGAAATGGTGACCCGCATCGGCCTCGAGATCCTCGCCGAGGTCTTCGTCGCCCTTGGCCTCCCCTGGCAGATCATCGCGGCGGATGCTGAGGACTTCTTCAATGCGGTCGCTAGGGGCAGTAGGGTGTACGCTGGGGTGCCTGGCCACCCCTGAGAGCGTGTTGTGCTCCTGGAGAGGCACTTTTGATGGGGCCTCTCGTGTGCAGCGCGTCGGCTATGGACCATCAGCCGAACTGAGCAGGCGCAGCGGTGAGCTGAGCGGGCGAGTATCAGGCGCGAGATCCACAAGTCGGCCGCGCTGTCTAGCGTAGAGGGGGAGGATATTCTGGCACTGTAGCAAAGAAGGGACCTCGGAGGTGCTGCCAAGCCGCTCATGGCACTGAAGCACAGCACAGGGCTCCAGGCCACAAACTTCCCGGAGGTGGCAGATGGATCGCGAGCAACTCGTGACCGAGTCGGAATGGGCGAACTGGCGCCGTGCGCGCCAGATCGGTGATCAGACGACCACGGAGGCCATGCTCGTATTGCTGGCGCGCGGAGGGCGCTGGGACGCGATTGCCTCGCTAGCGCGCGACAGTCAGCTGTCTTCGCCCCATGACGACCATGGGCATTGAAGGCGCATTCTGTATGTGGTGCCGGATACTCCCAAGGCTCTTGGAACTAGTGGCGCAGTAAGCAGAGACAGCCCGAGATTACGGTTCCTTCCACTTCCGCATTGCCCGGCGCGCGGGCATTTGGCTTCGAGTAATCGGTCGCCGTCGCAGAACCGAATGCCGATCCAGCTCCCGCCCGAACGTCTCCCAAGTAATCCCCAAGCCGGACACGATGGCCCACAACTTCTCGAAAGTTGGGTTCGCCATCCCACGCTCGATACTCGCATAGTGCGTCCGGTCCATATCGGCGATCGCCGCCATGCGTTCTTGGGATGGCCGTCGGTCGTCGCGCTTCCGTAGCGACTCTATGGCGTCACCCAGCGCCTGAAGTCCGTCGGGATTTCTATTCACGCCATACCATAAGGTAGTACAGCTGACTTGCCCACGGGGTATTTACATAGTATCTTGCACTTCGGATCTCTCCCGTACGGCAGCCAGTTTCGCATCGTGCGGGTGACTCTAAAGTGGATTCCCGAGCCGGGATCCTCAGATCTCTACGACGCTTGAATGCGCGTATCAGCCCTACGGGTCGCGACGTTGCCGACGGAGAGGGGGGCGCTGGCTTAGGAGCGCATCGTGGTCCAGCGCGCGGCCGAACTCCTGCCAAGTCAGCCCGAAGGTAGATACAATGGTCCAGAGCATTTCAAAGGTTGGATTGCCTTCTCCGCGCTCGATACCAGCGTAGTAGGTCCGGTCGATGTCCGCGATCTCGGCAAAACGTTCCTGGGAAAGCGATCTCCGATCCGCTTCCCGGAATGCTCGGATGATGCTTCCGAGCGCGCGCCGTCCTTCCAGGTTCTCGATCACGAACGCAAGTATATGGCGATCGTGTTGATAGAACCACGGGATATATACATAGGGCTCGTATCTGCTTAGACGATACACACCGTCGTTATTTGCTGATCGACGGCCACATGTAGGTCGCTCATCATGCTGCTTCGTGCCACGCTGCCAAGCCGACCAGAATTAATGGCGCTCGCAGGACAGAATGCTGATCTAAGCCGCGAGAACTGGCGCGCCTTCTCTGATGGCGCAATCTCTCTGCTCGGCATCGTCGAGTTGTATTTACCAAAGCTCGATCAATACCTGTGCACGGGCCTCAGAGTACGTGAGACAGGCAGGCGTGATGCGCTCATTACGGCGGCGATGCTGCCCTTCGTCGAATCGGAGGAAGTCGCGGAGCCCGAGTCAGTGGAGACACGCCTCTTTAGGGCGACACGCGAGGCAGCATGTGCGGAAGGGCTCGCAACGCTAGTCCCTGGCATGCCCGCATCCGGACCCGTGGCACTCGAAGCGGCCGTCCGGCTCCTGAAGGGCGAGATTCACGCGCAGGCTACGAGCAAGACGTGGCATCGTGGTAGTGAGGGGAGCGCAACCGGCTTCGCCGCCATAATCTCAGCCGTGCTAGCCGCCGCCCCGGTGTGGCTTGTCGAGCCGGAGTTTGTGGATCGTCTCGCACGGGCGCGCGAGCTCTATACGGCGGCAATCG
>DATCXA010000213.1:0-3970 GCA_036566085.1 Propionibacteriaceae bacterium | reverse complement strand
CCTCGGCTCAGGCGCGACCAGACCCAACCGAACGGGTCTGAACCACCAGCCGCAGAACTCGAAAGCGCGTGAGGGGCAACCCTCCGCGGGTTCAAATCCCGCCGCCACCGCCAACTGACAAGGTGAACGCTGGCCCGCCATAGGGTGGGCGCCGGTCAGGACTGACCGTGCGGACAAGTCCAGCCGATCGGCGAGCGCGTTCGTCGGAAGCGGGGCGGCATCGGAGCCGGCGAGTGCGACCATTGCCTGGAGCGCGTAGTCGACACGAGCTGTTACGTGCACAGGCCGCCACCTTCATCACGTTCGGGCGCGGTCAGCCGGCGAGTCCGCTGACGGGCTCGACCTCACTCATCGTGTGTCCGGACGGCACCGCGATCTGGGATGCTCCTTCGACGGGCTTGATCCACACTGGCGCGCCCTCTTCCAATCGCTTCGCTGTCGCCTCGGCTCTGGTCAACGTGATCAGGACAGGCGCTGCGTCAGGCGCATCGACCAGAGCCACCTCCAGGCGGACTTCGAAGCCCACACGGCTCGACTGGACGATCCGTCCGGCGTAGGAGTCAGGGAATGGCACGGCGACCACTTCGATGTCGTGCGGTCGGACGAGGCGGCCGTCCAACAACGTGACCGGGCCGAGGAAGCTCATCACGAACTCCGAGGCAGGCGTGTCGTACAGCTCGTCCGGACTGCCGATCTGCTCGATACTGCCGTCGTTGATCACTACGATCTGGTCGGCGACCTCGAGGGCCTCCTCCTGATCGTGGGTGACGAACACCGTGGTCACGTGCACTTCATCATGCAGTCGGCGTAGCCACGCCCGGAGCTCCTTGCGTACCTTGGCATCCAGCGCCCCGAACGGTTCGTCGAGCAGCAGCACCTTGGGCTCTATGGCGAGCGCTCTGGCCAGTGCCATCCGCTGCCGCTGGCCGCCGGACAGCTGCGATGGGAGCCGGTCTGCGAACTGGGACAGATGAACCAAGGCGAGCAGCTCGTGGACTTTGGCCGCGATCTCCCTCTTGGGCCGCTTCCGGATCTTGAGTCCGTACCCGACGTTAGCCGCCACGTTCATGTGCCGGAACGCTGCGTAGTGCTGAAAGACGAAGCCGACGTTGCGTTTTTGCGCCGGCAGGTCGGTGGCGTCGGTCCCTTCGATCTCCACCGTGCCGGTGTCCGACAGTTCCAGCCCGGCGATGATTCGCAACAGCGTCGATTTGCCGCCGCCGCTCGGCCCGAGCAGCGCGGTGAGCTGGCCAGTCGGGATGTCGAGGTCAATGTCGGACAGTGCGACAAAGTCGCCGAAACGCTTCCCGACTCCGGTGATCTTGATGCTCATTGTGGGTTCTCCTTGGGACGCAGGCTGGTCACGACCACCAGCGCGAGCACGGCGATCAGGGCCAAGATCAAGGCCGCGGTGTAGGCGGTGATGGTGTTCTCCGGACCGAACTGCTGGTAGCGCTCCTCGACCAGCAACGTTGCGGTCTGGGTACGCATCGCCACACCGCCGGAAACGATCTTGACCGCGCCGAACTCGCCCAGTGAACGGGCCAGGCTGAGCACCACCCCGTACAGCAGTGCCCACTTGATCGCCGGCAATGTGATGTTCAGAAAGGCTTGTAGGGGTGAGGCCCCGAGACTCCGCGCGGCCTGCTCGGCGTCCGTGCCGATCTCGGTCAGCACCGGCACTAGTTCCCGGATCACCAGCGGCAGGCTGACGAAGGCCGTGGCCATGATCATGCCGGGCGGTGCGTAGATAACCTGTAGTCCCGCCGATTCGAGCGCGCCGCCGATCCAGCCCGTACGTCCGCTGTAGACCAGCAGCAACGCCAGACCAACGACGATCGGTGAAACCGACAACGGTACGTCGATCATCGCCGACAAGGCCCGGCGCCCGGGGAACGTGTACCGCACGAGCAGCAATGAGATGACGATCCCGAATGCCGTGTTGATCAGTACCGCCCAGAAGGCGACGGAGAGGGTCAACTTGAACGCGAAGATCACATCGGGCTGCTGCAGGGCGTCCAACACCGGGGCCAGACCCCGCGAGAATGTGGCCTTCGCCACCAGCGTGACCGGCCAGATCACCAGGAAGACCAGGTACGCGATCACGATCAGCCGGAGCACCCATCGGAATGGCGAACTGCTCCGCACGGTGATGACCTTCCCGCGCGGCGGCCGGATGGCCGCGGCCGGCGTAGTCAACGAGTCAGCCATGCCGTGCCACCCTTCGGGAAATGATGTCCAGCACGACGATGACCACGAGCGCCACGACGAGCAGGATGGAGGCGACCGCGGCCGCCTCGGTGAGTTTGTCGCCCTCGACGTAGGACAGGATCCGGACCGAAGCGACCTCGGTCGAGTAGGGCAAGTTGCCCGACAGCAGGACGAGCGAGCCGTACTCGCTGATCCCGCGGGCGAAACTCAGCGCGGCCCCCGAGGTGATCGCCGGGGCGAGGGCGGGCAGGATGATCGTCCGGAAGGTCATGAGGCGGCTCGCCCCGAGCGAAGCAGCCGCCTCCTCTACCTCGGGTTCCAGCTCGATAAGGACCGGCTGGACTGTTCGCACTACGAACGGCAGGGTGACGAACAAGAACGCCAGGAAGACCGCGACCCGGGTGTTGGCCCAGTCGACGCCCAACGGGCTGGACGGGCCGTACAGACTGAGCAGCACCAACCCGGCCACGATGGTCGGCAACGCGAACGGGATGTCAATGACCACCTCCAGGAATTGCTTGCCCCAGAACCGGTCGCGGACCAGCACCCAAGCGATCGCCGTGCCCATCACGATGTTGACCAAGGTGACCAGCAGGGCCTGGCTCACGGTGAGGCGTAGCGCCGCCGCCGTCTGCGGGCTGGTGAGCGCCTCCCAGTAGGCCTGCCACCCGCCCTCAGACGCCTGTACGAGAACGGCTAGCAGCGGGATCAGAACGAGCAAGCTGAACCACAGCATGGTGATGCCCAGGCCGAGCCCGGCTACCGGCGTCAGGTCGGTAGCGCGGCGACGCCGCCTCCGCCCGCCAGGGCTTGGAGGCGGCGCGTCGTCGGGCCGTTCGATCAGTGGTGTGACGGCGGATGAAGTCATTGCGACTTGCCGGTCGCCTTCTGGATCTGGGGCACGATGCCGGTGTTCTCCTCGAAGAACTTGGCATTGACCGCGTCCCATCCGCCGAGTTCGGCGACGGTGAACAGCTTGCTCGGCACCGGGAACGGATTTGCCGGATCGTTGGTACCCTCGACGGTGCCGACCGGGGTCCCCTTGACCACGGGCCGGAAGCCCTTCTTGACGAACTCCTCCTGACCGGTCGTGCTCAGCACGAAGTCGAGGTACGCCTTGGCCTTCGGATTCGCGTCCTTCAGCACTGCCCCGGGGTTCTCGATCTTCAACGTCGCATCCGGAAGGATGTAGTCGAAGTCCTCACCCGACTGCCGAGCCAGGATGGCCTCGTTCTCGTACGAGATCAGCACGTTGCCCGAACCTTCGAGGAAAGCATTCGTGGCATCGCGGCCGCTGCCCGGCAGCGCGACCACATTGTTGAAGAACTTGGTCAGATAGGCCTTCGCATCAGCCTCGCTGCCGCCATTGGCGATCACCTGCTGGTAGGCGGCCAAGATGTTCCACCGGGCCGAACCCGACGAGGCAGGGTTCGGTGTGATCAGCTTCACCCCCGGCTTGACCAGATCGTTCCAGTCCTTGATGCCCTGCGGGTTGCCCTTCGGCACCACAATCACCACTGCCGAGTCCGACACGATGCCCTTGGTCGGACCGTCCTTCCAACTCGCATCGACCAGGCCGGCCTTGACGAGGCGGGTCACGTCACCCTCCAACGAGAAATTCACGTAGTCGGCCTTCAAGCCGTTCGCTACCGCTCGGCTCTGATCGCCGGAAGCACCGTACGACTCCTGCCAGACCACACCCTCACCCTCCGGCGTCTCCGCGAACTTCTTCTGGATTGCGTTGTTGGCCTCCTTCGGC
>DATCXA010000556.1:0-3022 GCA_036566085.1 Propionibacteriaceae bacterium | reverse complement strand
GACCGCCGCCGCAGCCTGCCGTCTGTCGGGAGTTTGGCTATCCCCGCGAGCCAGCGCACTAACCACAGCCCGGGATGCGTCGCGTACGGCGGCGCAGGCGGTGACAAACGCACTGTCTGGATCCTCCACGCGCTCCAGCGCTCCGCCGTCCAAGGCGTTGCGCAGTGTCCTGGCTGTCTCCAGCAACTCCGGCGCGGTCTCGTCTTCCAGATAGGTCTGTGCGCGGCGGGCGACCCGTTCGACTGTTTGGGGACTCAGTTCCGCTGATGCGGCACCGGTCACCCGCGAGACGAGTTCATGAGCCTCATCAATAATGACGGCGCTGTGCTCGGGAAGCGCCGTCCCACCATGCATGGCGTTGATCGCCAGCAACGCGTGATTGGTGACCACAAGGTCGGCGGCGCGGGCCACGTCTCGCGAGCGCTCGACAAAGCATTCCGCACCATAAGGGCAGCGCTGCGCACCCAGACATTCGCGAACTGGAATGGAGACCTGGGCCCACGCTCGTTCGGTGTGGGATGGTGCATCATCACGGTCGGCCAGAGCGCGTTGCTCGGCCTGGCCCGCAGCCCATCCGCGCAGCGCCAGAACCTCGGCCCCTAGAGCGGACTCGGGTGTGGTCTGCGGGGAGGATCTCAGGGCGTCGATCAGCTCACCGGCGGGAATGAGCGCTTGCTGATCATCAGCGGCGCCTTCTCGTACTCGCAGCATGCAGACGTAGTTGGTACGACCTTTGAGGATTGCGTAGGTTGGCCGCTGGCCGGTAACCGCCTCAACTGCATCGACTGCCGCGGGAATGTCGTTGTTGGCCAGCTGGGCCTGCAGAGCCAGCGTTGCGGTAGCGACGACGATGCGCTCGCCCGGATGCCGAATCAACCACAGCAGCGCGGGAGCCAAGTAGCCCAATGACTTGCCGGTCCCGGTGCCAGCCTGGACCAGCAGATGATCATTGGCGTCGAGGCTCTCCGCGACGGCATCGGCCATTTCGACCTGCCCGGGTCGATCGGTACCCCCAATCGCCCTGACCGCCGCCGCGAGGACATCGCGGTGCCCAACGTCCAGGCTGGCGGCCTTGGTCGGTGCGGTCATCGCAGAAACTCTAATCGCGACCGCGGCGCCCAGTCAGTATGTTCAATCGCGCCGCGCTGTTTCGGTGCTCACCAGTTCGTACGGCGCTAGCTCAGCCGCCAGTGCAGGACTCACTCGGGCTACAACCAGGGTGCCGCCAGGAAGATGTTCGGTGGTCAGAAACTCGCCGGTTTGATGAATCCGGTTGACTAGATCACCGCGCTCGTACGGGACAAGCGCGCGAATCTGTATCTCTGGCCGCGGCAACATCGACTCGATAGTGGCCCGCAGCTGTTCGATGCCCCTCCCGGTACGCGCCGAAATGAACACTGCGTTGGGATAGTTGGCTTGCAATGTCCGCAGCGTTTCAGGAGCTGCCCGATCGATCTTGTTGATCACGACCAACTCGGCGATGTCATCGGCGCCGATATCGCCCAAAACTGCTCGGACTGCGTTGATCTGTCCGACCGGGTCAGGATCTGAGCCATCCACCACGTGCACCAACAGATTGGCGTACGTCGACTCCTCCAACGTGGAGGCAAACGCTTCGACAAGGTCGTGCGGCAGATGACGGACAAAGCCGACGGTGTCGGTCAGGGTGTAGATCCTGCCATCGGGGGCCGCTGCCCGCCGGGTGGTCGGGTCCAATGTCGCAAAGAGTGCGTCATCGACGAGCACGCCGGCGCCCGTGAGGCGGTTGAGCAGGCTCGATTTGCCGGCATTGGTATACCCGACGATTGCAACCGACGGGACCTGGTGACGGCGCCGCTCCGCCCGCTTGGTCTCCCGGGTCGTGTCCATCTCCCGGAGTGCGGCTCGCAGCTTGGCGATGCGGCCGTTGATGCGACGCCGGTCGGTCTCCAGCTTGGTCTCGCCGGGACCACGACCACCGATGCCGACGCCGCCGCTTGCCCGACCGCCAACCTGCCTGGAGAGATTGCCACCCCAGCCGCGTAGCCGTTGCTTCAGGTATTGCAGTTGGGCCAGCTCGACTTGCGCCTTGCCTTCAGCGCTCTTGGCGTGGGCGGCAAAGATGTCGAGGATGAGGGCGGTCCGGTCGATGACCTTGACACCGACCCGATCCTCCAGATTGCGCAGCTGTGCGAGGGTCAGCTCGCCGTCACAGATGACGGTATCTGCTCCGTTGGCGACCACCAAATCGCGTAACTCAGCGACCTTGCCACGGCCAATGTAGGTGGCAGGATCTGGTCGATCCCGACGTTGGATCAGGCCTTCCAAAACCTGCGACCCAGCCGTCTCGGCAAGCAACTTGAGCTCTGCGATCGAATTCTCGGCACTTACCTCGCTGCCAGCGGTCCATACGCTGACCAGGACGACGCGCTCGAGGAGCAACTGCCGGTACTCGACCTCACTGATGTCGGCCAGCTCGGTCGACATCCCGGCAACCCGGCGCAGCGACAGCCGGTCTTCGAGGTCTTGCTGATCTCCGTCGTAGCCGAGGCCTGCTGGGCTAGGTTCCAGCCGCTCGATGAGCAGCTCGTCATGTGGTTCGGGCTGAAGCTCTGAATCTGGTTGTGGAAGTGTCATCTCCCAACCAGAGTCTCACGTCCAGACAACCGGCAGCGATGTTTTTGTGCCTGCGGGTGCCGCTTGGTAGCCAAATCTCGTGCTTACAAGGTCAGAAAAGCGTGTAGCCGCCATCAACGACCACAACCTCACCCGTCATAAACGAGGACGCGTCAGAGGCAAGGTAGACCACGCTTGGGCCCAGCTCGGACGGCATCGCGTAACGCCGCATCGGCGCATCCTCGATCCAGTAACGCTTGAATTCCGGCCTGTCGACCGGCGCCATTTCGGTCTTGATGTAGCCGGGCGCCAAGGCATTGACGCGGACCCCGTGCGGTGCCCATTCGGCGGCCAGCGAGCGAGTGAGCTGGTGAACTGCAGCCTTCGAAGCGTTATACGCCGGCTGCCACTGTGGCCGATTGACAAT
>DATCXA010000550.1:0-3135 GCA_036566085.1 Propionibacteriaceae bacterium | reverse complement strand
TCTCGACGCCGCTTTTCGCGCCCACGCCTCGCTACATCCCGCCTGTGCGGCCGGTGTCTCTCGCTTGGCGGCGGAGAGCGGATCGGATGCATGCTGTGGCCTGTTTGCGAGCAGGTCATCATTTCCCATGTGGCCGTCGCGCTTCGTACGGCGTTAGTGAACTGGAGGGCCGAATGACCTACTTGGGAGAAGGTGGCGAGACCACCGCTGTAGTGATTCACCTGCAGGATCAGCTGTCACGGCCGGGAGTTGGCAGGGCAGTCGCCGTGGGTGCTCAAACGCATGGCGACTTCGGCCTCTTCCGCGGCGAGCTGGCGGCTGGTACCGAGATTGCGGCCCACTTCCACCGGGCGTTCTCCGAGTCGTTCTACATCCTCTCGGGGGAGATCGAACTATGGAATGGCGCGGTGTGGTCCGCCGCCTCTTCGGGAGAACTGGTGCATGTCCCCCGAGGGGGCGTCCACGGCTTCGCGTCCCCGAGGGAGCTGCAGCCGACGTTCTGATGCTCTTCACCCCTGGCATCCCGCGCGAGCAGTTCTTCCTCGAGCTCCTCGAGATCCGGCAGTCCGGCCGTACCCCAACATCAGATGAGTGGACCGAGTTCTATCGGCGGCACGATCAGTACATGGTTTAGCCCGCATTGCCCTCGACAGTGTGTCCGCGACTGCCGCATCACGTGCGCAGGATCCGCACGCCAGCGAAAGACCGGCGTGGATAGGGTGGTCACAACGCCCTGCGGGGGTGGTGCGCCGAGGAAGCCTTCATGGCAGGAGGCCAACGTGGACCTGCACCTGGTTAGCCCGGACCCGCGATACTCAAAGGTGCGGCTTATTGAGCCAGCTGCTCTTGGTTATGTGCATGTTGCCGCAGAGGTGCGAGCTCCGAAGCGGACCGGGCCGGTCCTCTTATCGCGGGAGAGGTCGCAGCTTGTAGGCGCGCTTCAGGTGCTCGGTCGCCAGCTAGAAGGAGTGCCCGGAGTGCAGAAGGTCAGCGTATATGAGGCGATGGCGTTCGGCCTGCCGAGCGCATACGTGCGGCAGCTCGCGACCCTTATCCAACCAGCCCGCTTTGACGTCGTCGTTCTCGCCGAGACGGACTCGCCCGATGTGACCCGAGACGTCCGGGGATCTACCGAGTATCAGGCGCTGGTTGACCATCTGACCGCGCGCTCGCGCCATGTGCACGCTATCGCTGCCCGCAACATTAAGCGTGTTGGAGATGTTGATAAGTCTCGCCCTGGGACTTTTCTCTTCAACTATTTCGTCGGCGAGGACCCGCAGGTGGTCTTGGAGCTTTGGGACTACCTGGCCGGTTGGTACCAGGTAGAGACGGGCCTGGACAACTCCACGCTGCTGGCCCCGCTGGAGGGTGAGGCCTCTAATTTCGTCATCATCAATCACGCCCGGTGGGATGGCAGCCTTGTCAGCGTGCTCGCAAAGCAGCTGGCGAAGAAGAGCTTCCGGTCTTACGTCCTGGGCAACCTTGACGCGAACCAAGTCGGCGCAATGCCGGCCATCTATCGCCTGACCTGACCTGGTCCCATCAAGCGGGGTCTGATCACCATTTTGAGTCCAGAATGCTTATCTCTAAGGAAAATTGGACGTCTGGGGACGTCCTTGGACACGCTGCCGACATCTGGGGGTCAAGGGCTCGCGGGTTCATGCCGGTGAGGCATGGGATTCCCTGAGCCTTGTGGAAGTACGCCATTCAAGCTGCATCTCAGGAGCTGACCGCTCGGCCAGCCGGAAAGCCGTAGGGAATGCGGGTCTTTGTCGATGAGGGAAGCAGGTGTGGGCAAGCAGAGATTGAGGCAGGCAGCGAGGCTGGCAGCATCCGAGGTGTGTGCGAAGCGTCGTCGTGAAGGCCGAGCGTGACCGGCGCCTGGAGAAGCTGGCCACCGAGCGCAGCCGGTTCGCCTTCTGGGCCCACGGTGACCAGTACGCGCCCAGCGAGGCGAACATGATCTTCACGGTGCCCATGCTCTCATGTGCAACATAGCGGCTGCGATCATGAACTTATGCCCACACTGCCGCTGTCACCGGATGAGCTACTGACGACGACGCGCTCGGTTCGCAAGCGACTGGACCTGACACGTCCGGTGCCTCTTGATCTTGTATGCGAGTGCCTGGAAATCGCCTTGCAGGCACCGTCAGGCTCGAATCGACAAGGCTGGCAGTGGATGGTGATCACCGAGGAGAACCTGCGTCGCGAGATTGGTGACTATTACCGCCAGGCGGTTGCGTCGTACCTCAAGTCGTCGGGCTCCGCGGCCGCACTTTTCGCCGACGATCCGGAGCGCCATGCAGTTCAGCAACGCATAGTAGACAGCGTCGCCTACCTCGGCGAGCACATGGGTGAGGTGCCAGTGCTGCTCATTCCGTGCATCAAAGCGGCACGACTGACAGCCGGGAACCAGGCTGGACTCTGGGGTTCACTGCTACCGGCGGCGTGGAGCTACATGCTGGCGGCACGCGCTCGCGGATTGGGTACCGCATGGACAACATTGCACTTGAGGTACGAAAAGGAGGTCTCAGAACTCCTCGGGACACCGGCCGACATCCGGCAGGGCGCCCTCATTCCCACCGCGTACTACACCGGAGACACCTTCAAGCCGGCGCCGCGTCAGCCCCTTGACGCCGTGCTCCACATCAACTCCTGGTAACAACACTGACAAGCTAGTGATCATGAACCGTTGCGCAGCGCCAGCAGCTTGTCGGCGTACATCTCCAGGTCTAGGTTGTTGATCTCACGCACCGTCTGCACGGCCTCTTGAGGCCAGCGATCCACGCCATGACATGCACCCGCGATTGCACCAGTTATGGCCGCAATCGTGTCGCTGTCGCCGCCAAGTGATGCTGCTGTCAGGCAGGCCTGCCACGGGTCATCGGGGTGCAGCGCAAGGATGGCGAAGGCGGCAGGCACCGATTCCTGGGTCGCGATGCTGGTTCCGATGAGCTCGACGACATCGCGCACTGAACGATCATGATCATGAGCGTGGACTAGGCCGATTGCCCATGCGATGCGGCGGGGGATTGCCGCGCCGGCCACCCATTGGCCGCGCACCTGACCCAGCTCCGCGGCGCTGATAGCGAGCGCCATCGCGTCCGTGACCGATGCCCCGCCGATGCCTCCACT
>DATCXA010000462.1:0-2348 GCA_036566085.1 Propionibacteriaceae bacterium | reverse complement strand
CAGGAGGCCTCCAACTCACTTGCCGATGAACAACCTGTCATGGTCGTTGCCGCGGTTCTCATCCTCCTCGGCGGGTTGGCGGCCGCACTCTTAGGACGTCGGGGCGTAGCCGAGCGGCTAAGGGAATACCGATGAGGATCCGCTGGCGTAAGCCGCTGCTGGGCCTGGCAGCCGCAGTCTCGATCACGGCGCTCTCAGCGTGCACACTGTTCGGCTACAGTCCCACGCCGCTGCCATCCGAAGCACCGACTCCGCAGCCGACCTCAAGCGCACCGACGTCAAAACCAGCCAAATGCGGCAACCCGCTCGCCTCGTATGAGCCCAGCGGACCACTGCCTACCCCGAACACCTTGCCCAATGGATCCACTATGGCGAAGATCCAAAAGCGCGGCCGACTGATTGCCGGGGTATCAGCGGATACCTATTTGTTGGGGTCACGAAACCCATCTACCGGTGAGATCGAGGGTTTCGACATTGACATGGTCAAGGCCGTCGCCAAGGCGATCTTCGGGAATGAGAACCGCTACCAACTGAAGGTGATCACGGCAGCGCAACGAATCCCCGTGCTGGAAAAGGGCGATGTCGACATCGTGGCCCGGAATATGACAATCAACTGTGACCGTTGGAAGCAGATCGCTTTCTCGACGGAGTACTACCAGTCCGGCCAAAAGATCTTGGTCCGCAAAGGATCGAAGGCCAACTCGATTTCCGACCTTGCCGGACAGAAGGTGTGTGCGCCGATTGGCACCTCCAGCATGGACAACTTGATCAAGGAAGCACCAAAGGCGATACCGGTCGGCGCGGACACTCACACTGGATGTCTGGTCTTGTTTCAGGAGGGCAAGGTTGCAGCGATAACTGGCGACGACACCGTGCTGGCCGGGCTTGCAGCGCAGGACCCCTATGCGGTAGTGCCTGATCAACGTGCGTTCACTGCCGAGCCGTATGGATTGGGCTTCAACGAAAAGGATGTGGATTTCGTACGCTTCGTCAACGCTCGGCTCGAGGAGATGCGTACCGACGGTGACTGGACCAGGATCTACAACCGGTGGCTGAAAGACTCTCTCGGTCCAGCACCCAAACCGCCGATACCGGTCTACGGGCGATGATCGTGACCACGCCTGCCGGACAGGTGACCGCGCCGGTCGCGCCAGGACAGATGGGCTCAGCTCTCCAAGCCCAGGCCGCCCAGGTCTACCTCGATGAGCTTGGTCGGTGGCGCGACGGTCGCCGCCACGAGTTGGATGAGCTGGACAAGGCCGCGCTGCAAGCACCCACCGGCTCGACCGCCACCGGCGACATTCTGTTGTCGATGGCGCTGTGGAAAGCGGTATCTGATCGCTACGAGCTGCTGCTTGCCACCTGGAACTCAGGTCGGGTTGGTGTCACTGAGCTGATGCGCCTGTCGACCCTCATCTGGGGCCGACTGGACGCCGCAACAGCCTCAGGGCTCTCGGTCTCGCTGCCAGAGGCGTGCCGGCTGTCCGACGCGCTACTGTCGCAGCTCCGCGTCAAGCTCGGTCTGGATCCGTCTGGAGCCGAGATCACCGAGCGGATCCGACAGCTGCGCGCTCAGATGGAACGTATCCGCGAGCAGATTGACCTGGAACCGGCGGGCGCCGCCCAGCAACAGGCGGCCTCTGCTCAGTCACGGCTGGCACGGCGACTGAAGGATCTCGCCGAGAAAGCTGGTCGTGGCGGGGATGTTGGCGGATCGCTGGGTCCTTTGGAAATCGAAGCCGCCACTTTTGAACGCGACCTCATCGTCAACGGAGCTCGACGGCGTGATGCTGCTGCGCTGGTAGAGCGGGCACGAGCACAGCGCGCCGAGTTGGAAATACGCGAAGCTGCGCTCCGCAGCAGCGTCGAGGAATGCCTACGCCTAACGGATCCCGCGCCTCGCTACGCGGTGCCGGACACGGCGGCTCTTGGTCCGGTGCCGAACACCCGCGAGGAGCTGGAGGGCTATCTACGTCGTTTGGATCAGGTGTCTCGGGCGATGACTCTGGCACAGGCGGCGTACGAGAAGGCGCTGCATGATCATTCCGAGCTCGACAGCCGGCTTGAGGCCTACCGCGCTAAAGCGGAAGCAACCGGGATAGCCCGGATTCCCGACGTAGCACAGGCCTATGAGCTTGCTCGGAACGTCTTGGACGAACGGCCTACCCGGATGGTGCTTGCCGAACAACTCGTGACCGTCTATCAAATCTACCTGCAAACCACCCCTGCGCCCCGTCCGGCGCAGTCAGCCAAGTCCGCGGAAGAAACATGATCAAATGCACCCAACCGGGCTGCACCGGCACGATTGTTGACGGCTACTGCGATGTCTGCGGCAATCCAGGACCCGC
>DATCXA010000459.1:0-2640 GCA_036566085.1 Propionibacteriaceae bacterium | reverse complement strand
ATCGAAGTCCTTCGCGAGCAACTCGCCCGCGCGTCCGTAGCCGACCATCAACAGAAAGGGTTCACGCAGCCGAGTCACCTTCCGAGTGAACCGCCGCAGCGCGAGCGCCTGCCGGAACGACCGGTCTTGGACAAGTGTCAGCAAAGAGCCGATCGCGTAAGCCCACCCGATCACGGAAAGGTAGATCGACACGGTGACCCAGAGCCGTTGGGCCGGTGTGAAAGGCCACGGCAGCTCACCGAACCCGATTGTGGTCGCCGTGTAGCTCATAAAGTAAAACGCCTCAAAGAGACTGATGCGCGCCGGCTGGCCATCAGGACCGATCCCGGGAATCAGCGTGAGACCGACAACGCTCACCGAAAAGATGACAATGAGGATGATCAGCGGCGCCCGCATGCGTCGCATGACCAGGAAGATCGTCGAGGACGCCTGGCTCGACGACTCGATGTGTACGCGCGACGGGGCGCGGCTTGTCGGCCCGCGACGGCCGAACAGCTGAGCCCAGAAGATCAGCAGCGGGTTGCTCACTGGGGCACCAGCCTCAACCGCGGTGGAACGTGACGGTCTCCGTCACGAGCAGTACGACCGAGACCAGATTGGCCAGCAGCGCCCCACCGGACAGGGAGACCATGCTGGCCGTATGGACCGCAGTCATGCCCTGTGCCGAAATCTCTTTGGCCCAGACCCAGACGACGCTGGCCGCGATCAGCTGCAGATCCGCTACCAGACTGGTCGCGAGGTGCACCGCGCCGATCTGCGTACGGTCGCCGAACTTCAGCACGGTGGCGATCAGGCTGACAGCGAGCGCCGCAAACAGCTCGTAGACGTTGTGCAGATCAGGATTAGCGATGTCGCCGATGAAGAACCCGAAGTTCAGCGTTGCCGCGAGCAGCACGAAGAAGCCGAATATGACCTTCTCGAGATTCACGCCCCTCCCTTCCGTCCGGGTTGCCGGTGCTTTGTCGCCGATGTTCGGAGTGATCAAACTGTCTCACGCCAGCCTGGACCGGGACCCGACCCCGCAGCGAGTCGGCGGCCGAGTGTCTCGTGTCATCGCCGGTTCCTTCCGGGGAGCTCAAATACGGATACTGACGGCCATCGCCAGTTGGCTTCTACGATTCTCCAGTGACCGTCGAGGCCTTCTTGGTACACAGCCTGCCGCTCGTGCTGATCGCAGCGGTGAGCCCCGTGCTGTTCCTCAACGCCTCACGGGTCGTCGAGGCCGCGGGCATCTCCGCGGGGCTCTACTTTGCGGGCGGGGCCGTCCTCTGCCTTATCGGTTTGGGTATCCCGACAATGGGTCTGATGGGTGCCGCGACGTCGCAGCGGGTCGCTGCCGATCTAGCATCCCGTGGCGTCGACCTGGCGCTCGCGCTGGTGCTGATCGCGTACGGTGCCTGGCAAGTCGTGCGGAGCCGCCGGAACCGGACTGGTGCTGGCGCAGCGAGTGGCACCAAAGATGACGCGCTGCCCACGGGCAGTCATGCGCTGTTCGCCGCCGGGCTGCTGGGAATGCTCACGAACTTTACGAGTCTGCCGCTCTATCTGAGCGTCGCCCAACGCATCGGCACCGTCGCAGCCCCATGGTGGACACGGCCTCTGCTGCTGATCTTGGTGATAGTTGTTGTGGCGATCCCTGTCTGGTTCCCCGTCGGGCTCAGAGCTGTCGCCCCAGAGCACTCTGGGATCAGACCGGAGACTCGACGCAGGATCCAGACGGCAACCCAGCGGATTTCGATCGGCGCCTGCTTCGTGGGAGGAGCCGTGATCATCTGGCACGTCGTCAGAGGCTGATAGTTCACGGCTCTCTTGCGCGGCGGATCATGCCGACGAGGGCTCGCACCAGAACACATCAACAGCGATTGAGGAGACCAGATGGACGGCGGTCGAATTCGGGCGATGACCTGGAACCTTTGGTGGCGCTTTGGACCCCGCTGGACGGAGCGGCAGCCCGGACTGCTGGAGACTATTCGCCGGTTCAACCCCGACGTGCTGGCCCTGCAGGAGGTGTGGGCCGACAAGGAGGGCTCCCAAGCCGAGCAGATCGCGGATGCCTTGGGTGGGAGCGCCGCCTACGCCGAGCCGTCCTATCCGGCGGTACCCGAGCCGCCGCGGACCCAAGACGACGAGGGCGTGACCCTCGGGGTGGGACTAGTGAGTCGCTGGCCAATCACCGCACGTCGGGTCGAGCAGCTGCCGGCGCGGCATCGCAGCTGGTCGCCGGTAGCGCTCGCGGCCAGCATCGACCACCCGGCCGGCCCGTTGCATGTCGTCGTCTCCTGCCTCGAACACGGCATCCCTTACAGCGACGACCGGCTCGCTCAGGCGGCGTTTCTGGCCGAGCTCGCCACCAGACCTGAGCTCGACGGCCCGTGTCCGGTGCTGGTCATGGGAGATCTCAACGCCGCACCCGACAGCGCCGTACTGCGCCCGCTGCGTGAGGTCCTCATCGATGCCTGGTCCGCTGGCAGTGGCGACTCTGACGCGGTGACCCTGCCCTCCAGCCACCCATCGGCTCCGTTGGAAGCCGGCCCAGAGCTAGTCGACCAGCGAATCGATCACATCTTCTTCCGGGCGGGTCAGGAAGACCAGTACGTGCTGGTCGAAGGCGCAGCTCTGGGTGGGGAGGCGGTCGACGGC
>DATCXA010000447.1:0-12512 GCA_036566085.1 Propionibacteriaceae bacterium | reverse complement strand
ATCGAATACGAAAGTGATGATCATGCATAATGCGACGGACCTTCCCGTCGCGTCGTGATTCAGCGTATTGGCGCAACAGGCAGGATGGGCGTCGTGACATGGCACGATGCGCCCTCGGTAGACCGGACGCGTCTTGGCCTTGAGGTAGTCATCGTGCTGGGCATCTCGCTCGGGCAATCTGCGGTCTATTCGGTGCTACGTATCATCGAGCGATTGACACGCAATGTGCCGTTGGCTCAGCAAACTTCCACGCTGAATGCCTCGGTGACCCCAGACCGACCCTGGCTGGATCTGACCTATCAGCTGGTCGGAATTGCCTTTGCGATCATGCCGGTGCTCCTGGCGCTCTACCTGCTGAACCTCACCGATCCCCCGGCCGGCCGTACCATCGGCTTCGACCTACAGCGACCAGGATTCGATCTTGGCTTCGGAGCCTTGATCGCCCTAGCCATCGGCATACCTGGGCTAGGCCTGTACGCGCTCGCCCGGATCATCGGGATCAACACCGACGTACATGCCTCCGGGCTGGGTGATCACTGGTGGACCCTGCCGGTATTGATCTTGTCGGCTTTGGAGAATGCTGTCCTAGAAGAGGTCGTCATGATCGGGTACCTGTTCACCCGATTGCGGCAGGTCGGCTGGAACGTGATTGCGATCATCGCACTCAGTGCGATCATCCGTGGTTCGTATCATCTCTACCAAGGCATCGGTGGTTTCATCGGAAACATGATCATGGGTGTGATCTTCGGCCTGATCTATCTACGGTGGAAGCGTGTTGGTCCATTGGTAGTCGCACACAGCTTGCTCGACATCACAGCGTTCGTGGGATATGCCCTGATCGCTCCGCACGTTGACTGGCTCTAACCGGCTGGCCGCCCTGTCGGCAACCTAGGATTTGGTGATCAAGCTCCGAGCAAAGAACCTTAAGTTGGAGGGGCGCTCGGCAAGACGGCGTATCAGGTAGCCGTACCAATCAGTGCCATACGGGGTATAGATCCGCACCGCGTGTCCGAGCTTGGCGAGCCGCAGCTGCTCGGACGGGCGTATGCCGTACAGCATCTGAAACTCGAAGTCCTTCGGCCCACGCCCATAGTCGTTGGCCAGCTTGAAGCCGATCTCGATCAAGGTGGGGTCATGTGTGGCGAGCATCGGGAAGCCGTTGCCCGCCATCAAGATCTTCATGCAGCGTACGTAGGACTTGTCGACCTCACGTCGATCTTGAAATGCCAGCTCCTCCGGCTCAGCGTAGGCACCCTTGCAAAGCCGGACCCTCGATCCGTCCTCGGCGAGATCGCAGCAGTCGGATTCGGTCCGGTACAGGTAAGCCTGCAGTACGGCACCAGTCTCCGGATACTCCTTCCGCAGAGTGTGCAGGATGTCCAGAGTCGCGTCGGTGGTGGTGTGATCCTCCATATCGAGGGTCACTGCGGTATCGGCCTTCCGGGCCGCGTGGCAGATCAGCTCAGCATTCTCCAGCGCGAGTTGCGGACCGTCCCGAAGGTGTAGCCCCAACGCGCTTAGCTTGATCGAGACCTCGGCCGAGGAGCTGAGCCGAGATTCCCGAAGCTTGGTGAGCAAATCCAGGTACGCGACCACAACTGCGTCGGCCTGCGCCTGGTCGGTGGTGTCTTCGCCGAGGAAGTCGATCGTAGTCAGCAAGCCGGCCGCGACGAGTCGGCGCGTGACGGCCACGGCGTCCTCGGAGCTCTCACCTGCGATGAAGCGCCCAACAACGCCCGAAGTCACTGGCGCGTTTGTCACCACATTCTTGATCTTGTGGCTGCGGGATAGTCGAAGCAGGGCGCCGCGCAGCATTCGGTTCCTCCCTCCCCGGACGCCTTGTCATCCAGGTGCACCTTCTGCAAGTTGCCCCGACTCTAGCCTTGGGTTCTATGAGCAACGATCACACGGTCGTGTTATTGCCCGGCTTGGACGACAGCATTGCTCAGACGACGGCGCAGCAGACAGCGCTGCAGGAGGTCGGGCCGGTGCTCACTCCCGACATCGGCGTCAGCGGCACTGGACCGGTGATCTTGGAAGATCCTGCCCTCAAAGTGCGTGCCGCGATCTCAGCTGCCAAGACTGATCATGTGGTACTCGTCGGTCACGGCTGGGGAGGCATGGTTGCCCTGCATATCGCTGCCACCTACGGGGAGCGGGTCGCGGCACTCATGCTGAGCACTAATGCCCGGCTGCAGACGATCATGGTTCGCTCGATCTTCTACGGCGTCCTCAGTCTGCTGCCCGCGACCGTGGTACAGCAGCTCGGGGGCAAGCCCGCCGATGTCGCCGCCCTCTTCGATCAGGTGCGGCCGGTGGACTTCAAGCCGCTTGCCGAGCGGGTACACGCACCCGCCCACGTTGTCGTTGGAGAGCGAGATGTCGCCAACCGAGGCCCGAGCGCCGCGCTGGCCAAATCGCTACCGCTCGGCAACATGCGTGTGGTGCCAGGAGCAGGCCCGGGCTGGCGCGCCCAACGGCCCGAACTCATTGCGCAGCTCCTCGTCGAGCTCTTGTCCAGCTCGAGGTAGCGGGCATCCACGGTGTGGAAAAGAGCTGATCCCTCATGCTGATGACATGCGCGACTACGTGAAGTGGCACGACGCTTACGACGACCCTGCCTCCGACATGTCTTGGCGGTTGCGCCAGGTCCAGGCCTATATCCGTTCCGCGCTGGACCAGATCCAGGGACAACTCACGGTACTGAGCCTGTGTGCGGGCGATGGTCGTGACGTCCTGCAGGTACTGGCACAACGAGACGACTCCGCCCGGATCCACGCCACGTTGATCGAGCTGCATCCAGTTCTGGCGCAGCGAGCTCGGGAGTTCGCTGCGAAGTCAGGGCTGGCCAACGTTACAGTCCGGGCCATCGACGCGGGAAACACCACGGCGTACGCCGGCTCGGTCCCGGCCCATCTGGTAATCATGATGGGAATCTTCGGCAACATCAGCGACGACGACATACGCCGCACGATCCAGACGGCACCGCAGCTGTGCCAACCGGGTGCGGTTATGTTGTGGTCCCGAAGCACGGACGGTGTTGACCATAACCGCTCGGTCCGCGGCTGGCTGGCTGAGGCGGCCTTCTCCGAGCTGGATTACCGGGAATCCGACCACACCGAAGGTGAGCGCGCAGCGCTCGGCGCAGCCCAGTACGAGGGCCCGCTGCAGCCGTTGATTCCGGGCCAGCAGATCTTCACATTCTTGCAATGAATCCGATGCCCTGCTACACGCGCTGTCCTGAGCTTGTCGAACGGCTCAGGGCCCATCATTTCACTGCTGCAGTGCCCATTTGATCTTCATTCGCCGCGATCAGTAGGTCGCGCGAGAGATCTTTGGTGGTCTGAATGCCGAGCAGGCCCATCGTGAGATCAAGCTCAGCAACAATGTTCTCGATGACTTGGCGTACTCCATCAGCCCCAGCAATGGCCAAGCCGTAGACGTACGGCCGACCGATGAGACAGGCGTTGGCGCCGAGTGCCAAGGCGATCAGCACATCAGTTCCGGATCGGATGCCACTGTCGAGCAAGATCGTCGGCTGCGGTCCGACTGCCTCCCGGATCGAAACGAGTGCATCAAGTGAGGCAATCGCATTGTCGATCTGCCGACCGCCGTGGTTCGAGACGATCATGGCGTCGATGCCAAGCTCCACCGCCCTGCGAGCGTCATCGGGATGAAGGATCCCCTTCAGCACAATGGGCAACGAGGTGCGACGCCGCAGCGTCGCGATGTGGTCCCAGGACAGTCCCGGGTTCGAATAGATGTCGAGAAACGCCTCAACAGCTGCCCGCGGCTCTCCAGATCGCAGGCTTCGCGCGAGCGAGCCCGGATGTTCCCAAGACATTGAGATCAGGGTACGAAGGGCAGCGAGGCTGATACGTGTCTTGGCGCGGCCCGCGTTTGAGGCAATTCGATCTTGGACAATTTCGAGAAATCGAGGATCAGAGGTGTAATGGGCGAGGCCCTTGCCGCGTACGAACGGCAGCGATCCGAGGTTGAGATCTTGTGGCCGCCAGCCCAAGATCGTCGTGTCGAGGGTGACGACGAGCGCCCCGGCGCCGGAGTGTTCAGCCCGGCTGATCATCGAGTCGACCAGCGCCTCATCGGTGGACCAATACAGCTGATACCAAAACGGCCATGGGCTCATCGTCGCTGCCGTCTCCTCCAGCGGATTACAACCCTGACAGGAGATCACGTAGCCGGCGCCGGCCGCAGCTGCCCCTCGGGCAATGATCACGTCGCTGTTCGGGGCTACCACCGACGCCGCCCCGATGGGCGCTAGCAGCACCGGCGATGACAGCGGCGTACCAACTATCGAGGTCGCAAGATCACGCTGTGGCATCCCACGCAGCATGCGCGGCACGATCCGCCACCGCTCGAATGCCTCCCGGTTGTGCCGCATGGTCCGGCCGTCCCCCGCACCGCCGACGACATAGGCCCACGCCCTGGGAGACATGGCCTTCTTGGCGCGGCGCTCCAGAGTGCGCGCGTCGGTGGGAATTGCAGGGACGCGACCAAGTGCCCCAGCACGAAAGATCGCTGTCTGGCGTGCTCTTCCCAAGCCGACGTCTGAGGTTGCTGCTGATGGTTCCTTAGTTGTCATCGTCATCGGTCCTCAGGTCCGGGCTCAAAACTCCTCAATGGTCGGAAATTTGACCATCCTTGGCCGGAGCTGGGCTCGATAAGTCCGCACCGGTCGGGAATTGTGCATTCTGATGAGCTGTTCGGTCCGACGACTGTCGCATCGGGCTGAGCCGGATTACGGCGTATAGCCCTAATTCAGAGGGCGCTGGCGACTCCGGTGGCATCGACCGCATATGAGGGATGAACGGGCGCTGCCAGATGCAACCGGGCAAAGGCAAGCGATTCGGCCAGGTCAGCCTCGCGCTGCGCCCGAGTGCCGCTCTTGCGCGAGTTGACCTCCAGCACCACGTGACCGGAGAAGTTCCGCTCGGCCAGGTATTGCAATACCCGACCGGCCTGCTGGTCACCCCGCCCAGGTACCAGATGCTCGTCTTTGACCGACCCTGTCCCATCGGTGAGGTGGACGTGCCGCAGGCGGGAGCCCCAAGAACGAACGAGATCAATCGACTGCTGGTTGGCAGTCGAAGCGTGCGAGAGATCCAACGTCAGATCGTCATAGTCGAGCTCGGTGGGATCCCAGCCGGGGACGTACGCCTTGAGTTCGCCGCCCGGGGTACGCCAGGGATACATGTTCTCGACAGACAACAAGATGCCGGTGCTCTCGGCGAGCCGCCGAACACCGTCGACGAAGCCTCTGGCGTAGTCGCGTTGCCAACGGAAGGGCGGATGGACTACGACCACATCGGCGTCCAGCCGGCGCGCCGCCTCGACCGATCGCTCCAGCTTCGCCCAAGGATCAGTCCCCCAAACCCGCTGGGTGATCAGCAAGCATGGAGAGTGGATCGCCAGCACAGGGACCTGGTGATAGTCGCGTAATTTTTCCACGGCATCGATGTCCGCCGCCACGGGGTCGATGCCAATCATGATCTCCACCCCGTCGTAACCCAGCCGCCGGGCGAGTTCGAACGCGCTTGAGGTGCTCTCCGGATAGACAGAGGAGGTGGAGAGTCCAACCCGAGCCGGTGGGATCTTGATCAGCTGACCTTCGGAATTGATCCGCACCGGCCCGGCACCCCGCTTCGTTAGGGGCGACGAGTCATCTGCGGCCACGGGCCCAGCCTAACCGCGCCGTCGGTACGGCCGTTCGCGTATCGCGCTGTATTTGATCGCTCGCTCCGCTCGCTGCGCTGTTCGCCGGGTTGCCGCCGTCTTTGTCGGAGATGACAGTCGTGAGAACTAAGTTGTTTCCTCATCTCCTCCTCAGCACGGCGGCGCGCGATTACCGACGCTCACGCCCCGAGAGAGCGGGCATACACTGGCGCGCGTGCCAGAAGTGCTGATCGGCTTTCCGCGGGCGTTCGTGGAGTTCAAAGATCCAGCCGATGACAGTCAGGTCTTCCGCTGCGACCTCACCTGGCTGACCTCGCGGTGGGCCTGCATCTATGGCAACGGCTGTCAGGGCATTTACGCCGACCGGCCGCATGACGGCTGCTGCACCCTGGGTGCTCATTTCGCAGACGCCGCGGATGAGAAGCGTGTCGGCAAAGCAGTCAAGCAGCTGAAGTCCAGCCAGTGGCAATACAAGAAGGACGCACGTGTCGGCGGCTGGGTCGAGGAGGAGCATCCCGATCATGTCGCCGAAGGCGAACTGCCGGGCCGGAAAACGAGGGTCATCGATGGCGCGTGCATCTTCCTCAATCGCCCCGGCTTTCCAGCCGGTCAAGGTTGCGCCCTGCACCTGCTGGCCCTGAGCCAAGGCCGAGACTTCCTGGAAACCAAGCCAGACGTCTGCTGGCAGCTGCCAATCCGCCGCCAATTCCGTACCGTGACCCGTACAGACGACACGACCTATACCGAGATCAGCATCGGCGAGTACGGCCGCGATGGATGGGGACCCGGCGGAGCCGACCTCGACTGGTACTGCTCGTCCAACACCGAGGCTCATTACGGTTTGCGCCCGGTCTATCTGGAGAACCGCGCGGAGTTGATCGCGCTCATGGGTGCGGCGGCGTACGAGGTACTGGTCAGGATGTGTGAGGACTTCGAATCCAGGCGTGGCGCCGCCATGCGGCATCCGGCAGACCAGAAATAATAGGCCCCTGCCTTTTAACCCCAGCGCCCGGACCCCCTGCTTCACACGGAGAACCCCCGGACACAATGTGGGCATGCACTTGGACCATCTGTCGTTCGCGGCCGGACCGGACGGTCTGGAGGCTACGGCGCAGCGACTCGGAGCGCAGCTAGGAGTGACCTTTCTCGACGGTGGATTCCATCCGCGTTTTGGTACCCGCAACCGGATCCTGCCGCTGACGGACGGTCACTATCTCGAACTGGTCGGCGTTCTCGACCATCCTGCGGCCGACAAGGCACCGTTCGGGCAGGCGGTCCGGGCTCGCTCGGCGCAAGGTGGAGGTTGGCTGGGTTGGGTGATCGCAGTTGATGATCTTGCTCCACTGGAGCAGCGAATAGGACGTCCAGCAATCGAGGGCCATCGTCACCTGCCGGACGGGACGGTGCTGACCTGGCGCCAGCTCGGCGTGAAGGACCTTCAGGTCGACCCGCAACTGCCCTTCTTTGTGAAGTGGTCCAGTGATGCGATTCATCCCTCCGCTGGCGGCCGCGAGGTGGAGCTGCTCAAGATCGAAATCGCCGGTGATCCTGCACGGGTGGATGAGTGGCTGGGCGGCCGCAGCAAGGAGATCTTGGCCGATGTCGACATTGGCTGGTGTTCGCCGCGTGACCGACCTGGCCTCGCGGCTGCGATCTTCAGCACACCACGCGGTGAGGTTCGGATTTGATCAAGATTCGCTCCGCCGTCGCGGGATTGCCTGCGTACAAGGCTGGAAAACCTGCGCCAAAGATGGGCCACGGGCCCTCCTTCAAGCTGTCCAGCAACGAGAACCCGTTTCCGCCGCTCCCGGGCGTCATGGAAGCCACTGCCGCGGTAATGGCCCAGATGAACCGTTACCCCGACATTGCCAACACGGAGCTGACTAGGGAAGTCAGCAGTCACCTTGGCGTCGCTGCAGAGCAGCTCGCTTTCGGCACCGGCTCGGTGGCGGTGCTCTACCACCTGCTGCAGGCCACCTGCGAGGCCGGTGACGAGGTGATCTACGCGTGGCGCAGCTTCGAGGCTTATCCGATCGCAGTACCAGTGACTGGTGCGACCTCCATACCGGTGCCACTCGGTCCGGGCGCTGTTCATGATCTTGACGCGATGCGGCGGTCTGTCACTCCAGCTACCAAGGCGATCCTGCTCTGTACGCCGAACAACCCGACTGGCCCCGCACTTCAACATCAACAGGTGATCGACTTCGTCCACTCAGTACCTGATCACATCATGATCGTTCTCGACGAGGCGTATGTGGAGTTTGTCACTGATCCCGAAGGGCTGCGTGGCCTAGAGGCCATGGTGGGACGAGAAAATGTCGTGGTACTGCGTAGCTTCTCCAAGGCGTACGGGCTTGCCGGTTTTCGGGTTGGCTACTGCGTGGCCCACGCTGATCTTGCTGCTGCCGTACGCGCGGTGTCGCTGCCGTTTGGCGTCTCGATCGCCGCACAGGCTGCGGTGATCGCCTCGCTGGAAGCTGAGCCGCTGCTGCTCGACCGGGTTGCCGATCTTGTCAAGGCGCGCGATGCGCTGGCTGTTGACTTACGAGATCTCGGGTTCGACGTACCAGACGCGCAGGGAAACTTCGTCTGGCTGCCCGGCGGCTCCCTAACTGAGTCCTACGCGGCATCCTTTGCCAGTGCAGGCGTTATGGTGCGGCCCTTCGTCTCCGGCGGTGACTGGGATGGTCTCCGAATTACCGTTGGCGAGCCGGCCGCCAACGCACGGGTCTTGGAGATCGCCGCGGCGTTGCCGCGAGCATCCAAAAGCTAATCTCAGCCAAGGATCGAAACGTCGCGGGCCCGAGGAGGTCTCCTACGCGCCCAGACCGTCATCCAGATCACAGCGGCACCCGTAAGTGCCAGTGTGAGCGCAGTGCCGAAGCCTAAGTAGCGCGGTACACCGGAAGCCGACTGATTGGCGAGACCGAAGAGGATGAATTCCGCGGACTGGTGCATCGTGCCAAAGGCGGTTACACCGAAGAGGAGTACCACGAGCCGTCGTGTATTGATCAAATTCACTTCTTGGCGGCTCATCGTGGCGTAAACCAGAAAGCCGATCCCAAGGAATTCTGAAGCGGTGCCGACGATGATCCAGGCACCGCCGTGAGCGACCCAGCCTTCCACCGACCAAACGCCGAACCAACCACCAATAGTCATGCTCACCAAGGGCACCGCGACTACTGCGCCGACGATCTTGATGCCGCGGGCGAGCGGCGCCAAGATCAAGAATGTGATCCAAGCGGCGGTCGCAAGCGTCAGGCCCAAGGCGGCGAGCGGAGCCGCCCATGCGACTCGCAGCTCCACGGTATCGGCCTGCATCGGCAGCATGTTCATTGTCGCCCGCAAAGCCACGCAGGCTTGAGACGGCGGCTTACTACCACAGAGCGACCACTGGAGCATGACCGAGACCGCCGTTGTCAGGCCCGCTGCGATCAGCAACCCACCAGCCGCGAACCAGCCCGTCTCCTCCGATCTGGTCCGGCGGACGTCGTCTACCGGCTCGATGGTCAATGACGCTCCAAGGGATGTGTGGTTTGCTGCCGTGTCAGAGTAGCTGAGCGCCTGAGCACCATCCGAGAAGTGTCAGCCGTGGGCCCTAAGTTCTCCACCATGCCCAAGACGACCGCCAGACCCAGCCACACCTGCACCGAATGCGGTTGGAGGTCGACCCGCTGGGTCGGCCGATGTGGAGAGTGTCAGACCTGGGGCAGCGTGGTCACGGATGGTATGCCAAAGCCGAGTCAGATCTCCTCATCGGTGCCGGCGACGAAAGCTGTGCCGATCGGGACGGTCAGCGCCAAGCTTGCGACTCATGCTCGCACCGGCGTAGCCGAGCTTGACCGCGTGCTCGGTGACGGCCTGGTACCGGGCGTGGCGGTGCTCCTCGCCGGCGAACCCGGCGTCGGAAAATCCACCCTGCTGCTTGAGGTCGCGGCCCGCTGGGCACGCAAGGGACATACCACCTTGTATGTCACGGGCGAGGAATCGGCCGCTCAAGTCCGACTCCGCGCGGGCCGCACCAATGCCGTAGCTGATCAGCTCTATCTGGCAGCCGAGACCGATCTGGCAACCGTTCTCGGGCACATCGAAGAGGTTCAGCCGTCCCTCATGGTGCTCGATTCGGTTCAAACCATTGGTACGGCTGAGGCCGATGGATCCCCGGGCGGCGTCACGCAAGTCCGAGAAGTGACAAGTGCATTGGTTGGAGTGGCCAAGCGGCGCAGCATGGCAGTGATCATCGTCGGACACGTGACCAAGGATGGGTCCGTAGCTGGTCCTCGGCTGCTGGAGCATTTGGTTGACGTCGTGCTGGCATTCGAGGGTGATCGCCACTCCGGCTTCCGGATGGTCCGTGCGACCAAGAACCGGTTCGGCCCGGCTGATGAAGTCGGATGCTTTGAGATGGTTGACTCCGGGATCGTGGAGGTGCCCGATCCGTCGGGTCTTTTTACCTCGCAGCATTCCGTACCAGTACCGGGCACTGCAGTAACGGTCACGATGGAGGGTCGACGACCACTGCTCGCTGAGATTCAGGCGCTGGTTGCCAAATCTTCGTTGGCGCATCCCCGGCGCATTGTGAACGGTGTTGAGTCGGGCCGGCTCGCCATGATTCTTGCGGTGTTGGATCGGCGTTGCGGCGTACGGCTGGACGATCGTGACGTCTATGTTTCGACGGTGGGTGGCGCCAAGGTGAGCGATCCCGCGGCGGACCTGGCGGCGGCGCTGGCAGTCTCGTCGGCGGCATGCAACAAGCCGGTGCCGCAACGGATTGTGGCATTGGGTGAGGTCGGACTGGCTGGCGAGCTGCGCCGGGTACCAGGAACGAGTCGGCGGCTCAGCGAGTCAGCACGGCTCGGCTTCGCCGAGGCCGTCATCCCGGCTGAGACTCGGGACTCCGGCGAGCAAATCATGACGGTGCACGCCGGCATGCTCGTGCATTCAGTGACCACTGTGGAGCAGGCGCTGGCCGCTCTTGGGCTACAGCCAGGAGACCAAGGGTGACACTGGCACTTACGCAAGCGACGCGATTGATACGGTCAGCCGAGGGAGTGGGTCTGGTCGCAACGGCGCGGCAGGGCCCGCCCCCGTCAGCTGCGAGCGTCGGCATTGCGCGAGCAGCTCAAAACACCGAATCTCTGACGCTGGTGGAGGGAGCAATAGTGGCGTCAGACGTCGATCGGCATCGCCGATTGTTGGACTACCTCGCGATGATGGCCCCGGGAACTCCGCTACGGGATGGGTTTGAGCGGATCCTTCGCGGACGTACCGGAGCATTAGTCGTGCTCGGCCGGAACAAAATCATCTCTCAGATCTCGACCGGCGGATTCGCGCTTGACGTGGTGTACACGCCGACGGCACTCCGTGAGCTCGCGAAGATGGATGGGGCGATCATCTTCGATTGGGAGGCCGACCGCATCATTCGCGCCGGGGTCCAGCTGATGCCCGACGCGAGCATCGACACCGTCGAAACCGGGACTCGGCATCGTACGGCCGACCGGGTGTCACGGCAGTCTGGATTGCCCGTGGTTTCGATCTCGGCGTCGATGTCAACGATCGCCCTGTATCTGGATCACCGTCGCCATCTGGTTGAGCATTCCGATCAGATCTTGACGCGGGCGCACCAGGCGTTGCAGACCTTGGAGCGCTATCGCGGGCGACTCTGGGAGGTAACGACCAAGCTGTCCTCCTTGGAAGTCCAAGATCAAGTAACGGTCCGGGACTTTGCCCTGGTGGCGCAGCGGCTGGAGATGGTGCGGCGTCTTGAGGAAGAACTCGACACCTACGTCGTTGAACTTGGCACTGACGGCCGCCTGCTGACGCTGCAGTTGCATGAGCTTCGCGCCGGGATTGACGAGTTGCGCTGTCTGCTCGAGCGGGACTATCACCCGGCGGGGTCATCAACGTTTGGCCTTCTCGGTCTGCAGCGTCTGAATACTGATGAGCTGCTTGATCCACTAACTGTCGCCCGGGCTGCCGGCTTTTCGTACAACATGCATCTGGAAAGTCATGTGACGACCCGCGGCTTTAGGCAGATGGCCCAGATCAACCGGCTGCCGTCCTACCTGGGAGACCGGTTGATCGAGCACTTCGGCACACTTCAGGCCCTCTTTGGAGCCAGCACCAATGATCTGCAGGCGGTGGAAGGGGTTGGCGAGGGTCGGGCCCGCGTGATTCGCGACGGGCTAGTCCGGTTGGCCGAGTCGGCTTACACCGAACATCTCGCTTAACTTCTTCAGTTCAAGACCATTCGGAGCTTCACCGGCTCTGCGCCGTCCCATTGGGCTGTTGCGACATAACGGCCTGGGTGCAGGGATTGGCTAGCTGACTTGCATCGGGATCTGGAGCGCTTGCCATTCCAAGTCAGCGACCAAGCCACAGCATGTTCCGAGCGCAGCTTGCGGCTAACCGTCTTGATCAGGGAAGGGCAGTCATCGGTACTCCAGATCCGATCACTGCCGGAATTGATCTTGAGCTGGAAGTTCTTCCGTGTTACACGCGCAACGCAAGTCTGAGCCGAGCCGTTGATCAACGACAGCTGGAAGGTGGTGGGATGCTTCGGAACTATGCGCCGCTTGGCAGTGAGCGTCGGCCGGAGCTTGTTGGTTGTGCAGGACGCTGGAGCGGCCTGCTGTGGCTTCCTTATCGATGCTTTCAGTTTGCGATTCCTTGTTGCCGAGGGCTTCGGTGTAGCTGAGGCCGAGATGTCCACGACCGATGGCGTGGGGGCGGGTGTTTCCACGACGCTGGGTGACGCCGCGGCCGAAGATGCCGAATCTGCTGAGGCCGGGCTGGGAGTGGCTGCGGAGCCGCTGCCC
>DATCXA010000446.1:0-5066 GCA_036566085.1 Propionibacteriaceae bacterium | reverse complement strand
AACCGCGAACAGATTGCCGCCGCGCTACCGCCGCTCAAGCTGGATGTTGATATTCCGTGAGTGCCGACTCCGGGCTCGAGCGGCCGCACGTCTTTCTGCCTGCTGAAGATTCGGCCGCGGGACCGCCACTGCTGCTGTTGCATGGCACCGGCGGCAATGAGCATGACCTGTTGCCGCTACGTGATCATCTTTCGCCCGGTGCCGCGGTGCTCTCGGTACGCGGCACTGTTCTGGAGAATGGCATGCCACGGTTCTTCCGTCGGATACGCGAGGGAGTCTTCGATGAGGAGGACCTACGGCGCCGCGCTGATGATCTTGCCGAATTCGTCATAACGGCCAGCGCGGCGTACGGGATCGAGACGGGTTCGCTGGTCGCCGTCGGATTCTCCAATGGCGCCAATATCGCCTCGGCGATGCTGCTGGGCCGGCCCCATCTATTGCTCGGCGCGGTATTGCTGGCCGCAATGGTTCCCTACGCCGAACCGCCGTCCGCTGATCTTGATGGCACCCTAGTGATCATCTCCAATGGTGATCGAGACCCGATGATTGCCGTCGGAGTGACCCAACAGCTGGCTGGCCAGTTGCGGGAGCGTGGTGCTGAAGTGGTAGAACTGCCGCATCCGGGTGGTCATCAGATCTACCCTGCTGTCCTTCCGGAGATCCGCCGGATTATCGCCGACCAGACCGTGCCCACCAGAAGGAGTGCTGAATGAAGCTTGCTCATCTACCGCTGCGCATTGCCACCGGCGCATACATCTTGAACTCCGGCCTGTCTAAGACGAATCTCGAGGGCGAAGCCGCCGAGGGCATACACGGCATGGCATCCAACGCGATTCCTGCCTTGAAGCAGATCCCGCCGGAGCAGTTCGCAAAGATCTTGTCGACTGGTGAGATTGCACTTGGTGCGGCGCTGTTGATCCCGTTCGTGCCATCGGCTTTGGTCGGAGCAGCCATGGTCGGCTTCGGTGCTGGGCTGGTTCAGCTGTACCTGAAGACACCAGGCATGCGGCAACCGGGCAGCATCAGGCCCTCACAAGATGGCATCGGCCTCGCGAAGGATGTCTGGCTCCTCGGTGCCGGAATGACGCTGGTCCTTGATGGATGGCCGAAACGGGCTCGCCTACAGTCATCCGACACCTGACCCAAGGCGGCGAGGCCGTGGGACATCACCCGACGTGAACGTGCGGGCGGCGCTCCCGGTCAGGTTCGGCTCGGCGGATGATCTCCCGGGTGACCGGCGCGACTTCTCCGACACCGAAGAGCAGGAAGCGAACCAGGTTCGCCGCAGGATTGCCTTCAGACCATTCGAAGTAGATGTGCGGCAGGCGGTCGGTTTGGTCTCGCACCGCGAGCAGTAAGGCGGCCAGCGCATTTGGAACCGTCGAGCTGCTAAAGGTGAGAACTCGGTAGCGGCTGTGTTGGACTTCACCACGGACATCGAGCCGGCTGGCGAACTCCGACGGATCCGTAAGCGTCACCTCCACGAAGATCACGTCGTTCGGATCAGTCAGGTCGTTGTCGCGGCTGACCTGCCGCAGCTTGTCGCTGTACTCGGCTCGGTCGCGACTGTCCGGCTCATTCGCAACGAGTTGGATCGACCGCCGGGCCACGTCGCGGAGGAAGAGTTGCGCGGTCTTGTCGAAAGTGACCTCGGTTACCCGCAACTCGAAGGAGCGCGCGAACCGCGACGCTAAAGACACCAGCAGGATGGCAGCGATGAATACGCTGGCGATCTTGACACCCTCGGGGCGTTCCACGATGTTGTCGATCGTGGTGTAGATGAAGATCACAGAGATCAGACCGAACGCGATCATGAGGCCGCGCTGCCTAGCGTGCCGGGCCGCTAACGTGACGGCGACGGCTGCTGAGGTGATCAAGACCAGGACTCCGGTGGCGTACGCGCCGCCCTGGGCATCGACGCTGGCGCGAAAGATGATCGTGATAATGAATGCCCCGGCGGTGAGGATCAGCACCAGGGGACGTACGGCTCGGGCCCAATGCGGCGCCATGCCGTAACGAGGCAGGTAGCGCGGGATCAGGTTCAGCAGTCCTGCCATAGCTGACGCGCCGGCAAACCACAAGATCGCAATCGTGGAAGCGTCATAGATGCTGCCGAACGTACTTCCCAGATACTCATGCGCCAGATAGGCAAGTGCTCGCCCGTTGGCCGATCCGCCGGGTTGGAACTCAGCGGGCGGAATAAGCAATGTCGTGACCACGCTGCTGGTGATCAAGAAGACGCTCATGATCAATGCGGCTGTGGTGAGCAATCGCCTTGCGCCGCGAATGCGACCAACAGGATGTGCCGGAGTGTCATTCGGCCCGCTATGGATGTGCGGCATTACTGCCACACCCGTCTCGAAGCCAGAGAGGCCCAAGGCCAGCTTTGGGAAAACCAGCAGCGCGATGCCGACAACGACGAGGGGGTTGCCGTGCTGTTGGGTCAAGGCCACGCGCCAGTCAGTCCAGAGGGCCGGCTGTGCTAACACCTGTGCGATTCCGTCGGCAATGACGACGACGTTCAGGCCGAGGTACAGCGCCACCAAGGCCACCGCAACACCGATGGCTTCTGTGAACCCGCGCAGGAACACCCCACCCAGCAGGGCCAACAGCACCAGCGTGATCACCACCTCATGCCCGGCGAGGAACGGCTCGAAGCGAGGGTTCTCCACCAGGTGAGCAGTGGCGTCGGCGGCCGACAAAGTCATGGTGATGATGAAGTCGGTAGCGGCAAAGCCGAGCAGCACCAAGACGAAGATCTTGCCTTTCCAGAACGACATGAGCCGCTCCAACATGGCGATTGAACCTTCGCCATTAGGGCTTTCGGACGCCACGCGCCGATAAACCGGCAGAGCGCCGAGGAGCGTCAGGGCGACAAGTACCACGGTTGCGATGGGGGAAATCAAGCCGGCGGCAAGAGCCGCAATGCCCGGCTGGTATCCCAAAGTGGAGAAGTAGTCGACACCGGTCAGGCACATGACCTGCCACCAGCGGTGGGTCTTCTCCGTTTGTTGTGGGCCGGGGTGGGGTCCGAGGTGAGTTCGCCGGTCTTCTTGAATCCCTTTCATCAACCATGACCGCAAGGCCGGTGGTGCAGTCCGCGCTTCCTCAGTCCTAGCCACCACCTGCTCCTGTGATCCATCCACCGTTCATGGGGGTCAAGGCGAGGCGAATGAATTGTGCCCTCCATCAGTCAACCGCCAGCCAGCCAGCAACCACCCCTCCTTGACGAGATTTTCACGCCCACGCCGTCTGAGACACCACACCCTGATTCGAATTTCCGACCAATGCGGACTCTTCAACAGTCGGATCGCGGATATGACGTCTAGGACTCCGCAATGGTCGGAAATTTGGTGGAGTACAGCTGGAGGTTCGGCGTCCGCGTAGAACGTTCGTAAAGGAACCTGTTGCTAGGCACCTGCCAGACTCAGACTTGAGCTGTGATCTTGATCATCTGTGGCACTGGCAAGGGTGTCGGACATGGCGTTCTCTGACTGGTTGGGCCGGCACCGCGCGGTTGTCTGGATTGCCGCCGTGCTACTGGGGCCAGTGGTCGCCGCCTTGCTGACTTTGGCCCGCCCGCAGCTGCATGAGAATCATGTGACGTTGATCCTCGTCTTGGCCGTCGCGGCAGTTTCTGCCACTGGGCTGCGTCCGGCTGGCTTGGTTGCCGCAGTGACGACCGCCCTTGCCTACGACTATTTCTGGACCGAGCCGTACTACAGCCTCAGGATCTTCGATACCCAAGACATCCTGACCGTCCTGCTGCTGGTCCTGGTAGGCGGCGCAATCGAGCAGCTCAGCTGGTGGGCTGGCCGTCAGCGCGCCGTGGCTGCTCGTCGGCTCGACTATCTGACGGCGCTACGGCATGCGGCAGAGCCACTGGCGCCGGAGACGCACGCGGCAACACTCGAAGCTATTTCGGACACGGTAAGCAAGGTGCTCGATGCAGACAGCTCGCGCCTGGTGCTCAACGAACCCTTGCCCGCGACGGTGCTGCATAGCGACGGCACGGTTACTCGGGCCGGCACGATGATGGACCCCGACCGAGACGGTCTGCCCACCGATGATGTGATCGCGATCCCAGTGCCTCGCCCCAACTCCCGCCCCGCTTACCTTGCCGTCACCGCGGCTACTCATGTTGCGCGTCCACGGACGGAGCAACGACAGGTCGCTGCGCTCCTCGCTCACCTTGCAGCCGACTCCCTGGCGCTTGAGGCAGACGCCTCGAGGGCTGCGCGTTAGGGCTGGAACCGATAACCCATTCCAGGTTCGGTGATGAGGTGGCGGGGTCGAGTGGGATCATCTTCAAGCTTGTGCCTGAGTGCCTTGACGTACTGACGTAGATAGTGGGTCTGATCCAGGTACGTCGGTCCCCAGACTTCTTGAAGCAGTTGCCGCTGGCTCACCAGCCGCCCAGGATGCCTGACAAGTGCCTTGAGAAGCTGCCATTCGGTCGGTGTGAGGTGCACTTGAGATGCGGACTGGGCGTCGTTGCCGTCGGTACCTGCTGGAGGCGTCTCGTGGATCACATGATCGCTGAGGTCAACGGTCCACCGCCCAACCTGAATGGGTTCCACCACCTCTGGCTCGGTCGTGCGTCGAGTGACAGCTCGAATTCGTGCCAGCAGCTCCGCTACGCTGAACGGCTTCGTGACATAGTCATCTGCGCCGGCATCGAGGGCTTCCACCTTGGCCGCGCTGTTCATCCGCCCGGAGAGAATCACGATCGGGACCTGCGTCCACTTGCGAAGCGAGCGGATGACGTCCACGCCGTCCATATCTGGCAGGCCAAGATCGAGAATGACCAGGTCCGGGTGGGCATCGGTTGCTGCGTGGAGCGCTCCTTGACCAGTGCCAGCTGTGACTACGTCGTACTGCCGCGCGTGAAGGTTGATCCGCAGCGCTCGTAGGATCTGCGGCTCGTCATCGACCACTAGCACCCGAGTCATGATCACTCAGTCGCGGGATGCGCCGGCTCACCGCTCAGCCTGGCTGTTATCGATGGGGTTCCCACTGCTTTCGCATCCCCACTGGGCAGAGCTGCGGCAGGCAGCGAGATGATC
>DATCXA010000425.1:0-4701 GCA_036566085.1 Propionibacteriaceae bacterium | reverse complement strand
AGTCCGAACCGGCGGTCATAGTCCGCGACCCCTCTGCCTCCAGTGGAGGGTTGATGTGGTGAAACTCCACAACCGACGGTGAAAGTCCGGATGGGAGGTTCACGCGAGTGCGTCACCGTCCTGCACAGCGGGACGATGTGTGCTCTCCACCCCGGCATTCGTGCGACCGGATGAGTGGAGGATCAATGGATCTCCAAGAAGTGCTCCTGCGGTTGCTGAAGGCCGAGCTCCATGTCGGTTCGAGCGTCATTTTGTGGCGGGAGATCATCGGCAATGGGTTCGGGTTAGCAAGCGCCTTACTGGGAATGTGGCGGAAGGTCGCCGCGTGGCCCGTCGGCATCGTGGGCAATGTCTTGTTGTTCACAGTGTTCGTCGGAACGGCCATTGGTGGCCCTTTCGACACTCCCCAGAAGTTGGATCTGTGGGGCCAGGCAGGCCGCCAGATCTTCTTCATCATCGTGAGCGTGTACGGCTGGGTGCGCTGGTACCAGTTCCGGAAGTCACACGCGGAAGAGGGCGTCGGCGTACGGCCAAAATGGGCCGGTGCTCGCGGCCGCTTAGAGCTCCTGCTCGGCGCTCTAGCGCTGACGACGATCTTCTATTTCGGCCTGAAGGCGCTGGGATCGTGGGGTCCGCTCGCTGACGCCTGGATCTTGACTGGCTCGATTTTGGCGACGTACGGCATGGCCCGCGGTTGGGTTGAGTTCTGGCTGGTCTGGATTGCGGTTGACGCCGTGGGTGTTCCGCTGCTTCTAGTCGCCGGATACTACCCGTCGGCGATCATGTACATCATCTACGGAGGGTTCTGCGTCATCGGCTTTGTGTCCTGGTTCCGGATCGAGCGTCGAGAGCGCGCCGAAGCTGTTCCAAGCGTTGCCTCACCAGTCGTGGAAACTGTCGGCTGAGTTGTTTGGGGATGTTCGGCCTGCACCGACTTGTCAGAACTGAGAGGTGCTATGGCGCTGCTCAGTTCTGACAAGTCGGAGAGCCACATCACTAGGCTGATCGCCGTGCCCGACGCCAAGTCTTTCGACAGCCTGTTTGCTGAGCTCTCGGCCAAGGTGGCTGCTCATGACCCTAACTCCTCAACAGTTGCCCGGGTCGAGGCCGGAGTTCACGAGATCGGCAAGAAGATTGTCGAGGAGGCGGCCGAAGTATGGATGGCTGCGGAGTATCAGACCAAGGACCAGGTGGCCACCGAGATTAGCCAACTGCTGTATCACCTCCAGGTGCTGATGCTGGCGCTTGATCTTGACCTCGGAGATATCTACCGGCGCTTGTGAACCAGCACCTACGCTAAGTGCCGTGAATTCGACCCTGCCTGGCATGGAGAAACCGCTGATCAAGGTTGCGGTGCCCAACAAGGGCGCTTTGTCCGAGCCGGCGGCCGAGATGCTACGCGAGGCCGGCTATGTCCAACGGTCGGACGGCGAACTGGCGCTTCTTGACGAGGTGAATGGCGTTGAGTTCTTCTACCTGCGCCCGCGCGATATCGCCGTCTACGTCGGGGAAGGCACCCTCGATGTTGGCATCACGGGCCGTGACATGCTGCTGGACTCCCGCGCACGCGCCATCGAGGTGATGCCTCTTGGATTCGGCCGCAGCAAGTTCCGCTTCGCCGCCCCGCTGGGCAGTGAGATGTCGGTTGATCAGTTACACGATCTTCGGCTGGCCACGGCCTATCCCGGGCTTGTTGAGTCCTATCTAGACGATCTTGGTGTCACGACTCGACTCATCGCGTTGGATGGAGCCGTCGAAACTGCCATCCGGCTCGGAGTCGCCGACGTCATCGCCGACGTAGTCGAGACCGGTACTACCCTGCGGGAAGCAGGACTGGAGCTGTTCGGCGATCCGATCTTGCACTCTGAAGCGATCTTGATCTGCCGTGCGGGCGCTGAGCCGCCGTCGGGCCTGGACCAGCTGGAGCGCCGACTGAACGGCGTCCTGGTCGCTCGCAACTACGTGATGATGGACTATGACGTCACCGACGCACTTGTTGAGGAAGCGTGCGCGATCACCCCTGGGCTGGAGTCGCCGACCGTATCTCCCTTGGCGAAGCAAGGATGGCGGGCAGTTCGCGCAATGGTGCCCCGAGCTGATGCGCAGCAGATCATGGACGATCTCTGGGCATTGGGCGCGCGGGCGATTTTGGTGACCGACATCGCCGCCTGCCGCATCTAGCGTCGTTGCCAGTGGCTGATCAAGATCTCGATCACAACAGCTACGTCGCGCGACCTCGTCGGGTGCGGATGATCGCGATCGTCGCTAGCCTCGCACTCTGCATACTTGGCGCCATAGGCTGGCTGCTGCTGCCGGCTGAGATCCGTGCACTGTTTCCGCTGACGCATCGATTGGCATTGCTTGGCATTTTGGGATTCGCCATTGCGGTTATGGCCGTCTTGGCGAGCAGCTACGTACGCGCCGACGGGTCGGGTCTTCGGATTCGCAATGGCCTGCGGGTACACCTGGTGCCCTGGGAGCGCGTTCACAAGATCATCCTGCGACCGGGTGATCCGTGGGCTCAACTGCTGCTGAAACCCGCTGATGGCCAGCCATTCGAGGCTGATTTGGATGCTGACAGGCGCCAGCTAATGGGCATTCAGGCGGTGGACGGCTCGCTTGCCACAGCAGCAGTGAATGAACTCCGGGTACGCCACCGGCGCTTCCTCGCAGCCTCCTAACGCTGCCAAGTCGATGTGTTACTCGATGCCGCGGGACTTGAGGAGCGCCTCGATTTCGGCCATCTCCTCATCGATCGGAGGCTGGTTGGCAGCACCCTTCTTGGCTGGCCCTTTCTTAGCTGGCAGGGCATTCGCTGTTGACTGGCCACTCACTTCCTTGCTCTTCGCGGCGGATGACCGGCGGCCGATAAATCCGCCGACCACCCATAGCACTATGCAGAGGCCGAGCAACGAGAGACCGAACCATACAGCCGGCGAGAAGATGATCTTCGACGCCCAGGTTCCGAGAGCGACGATGGCGTTCCACAGCAACCTCAGGAGTCCGCTGAAGTACAACGCGATGGGGGCGAGTGCTAAGCCGATGCCTTGAACCACCCGGCCCTTGTTCCCTCGTCGCCAGGCGACTCCAGTAGCGATCACGCCGAGCAGCGTGAGTCCAACGCATAAGGGCAGCAGTACGGTGTCAACAGCAGGCATTCTCCCAATGTGCCACGCGCAGCTAGGGGTAGCGATGGGGGAGAGCACCCGGCTCTCCCCGAGTAAGGGTGGAGGCGTGGATCACCAACGACGGCTGACAGCCTCCGAATTCCCGGGTGACAACGGCGAAGCGTCCGCCGTGAGCCGCCGCCTGATCGCTGCCGCGGCTACAGAAGCCACACCGCGTGCGTACTTAAGCGCGATCGCCGCACTCTGCCGTGATCGGCTACTGGTTCCGGTCGTCGCGACCACAACCCGCCTCGGAGAGACGGTCGGCGGACTGGCCTCAGACAAAGAGGCGGACATGTCGCTCGTGATACTCCAGGTCAGGGACGGCCGGCGAGCGCTGCTGGCCTTCACAGGTCTTGATTCACTGCAGAGTTGGCAGCCGGATGCCCGCCCCGTGCCGGTCACGCTTGACGTCGCCGCGCAGGCCGCGACGAGCGAGGAGTTGACTGTCGTACTCATTGACGTGGCAGGCCCACACCCGCTCGTACTCGAAGGCGACATACTCGGAGAACTCGCAGCTGGTCATCGACTGGTGGAGCTGCCCGACGACCAGTTCGGCTGGATCATTCCCGCTCCGGATTGAACCTGTGCAGAGTCGACGTTCAATCCGAGGAATACACGATTCCGGCCAGACGTTCGCATCATGTAGAGATGGCGAACATGTGGCCAATCTGGCCCACGGTGATATCTTGACTGCGACCGATTCAGTCGTGCACTGAATCCGCAAGTGGAGACCTGATCTCCCACCCGTACAGCATCAGCCAAAGACAGTTGTCGGGTCGGTCTGTGAGGAACCGGGATGCGTCCCCTCCTCGCGGGTTTCGGGGTCTTCGCATGCGCGGAGACCCTTCATAGTTGGGTCGCCGCGCACGGATCCGGTGCCGCCTGGTTGGTCAAACCACCTACAACCAACTGGAGGACATATCAGCACCGAACCGCGAATCAACGATCGAATTCGCGTCCCCGAAGTCCGGCTTGTCGGACCGGCCGGGGAGCAAGTCGGCATCGTACGCATCGAGGACGCTTTGCGTCTTGCGCGGGAGGCCGAGCTGGACCTGGTAGAAGTTGCGCCGATGGCGCGGCCGCCGGTCGCCAAGCTCATGGACTACGGCAAGTTCAAGTACGAGAACGCTCAGAAGGCGCGCGAGAGCCGACGTCATCAGACCAACACGGTGATCAAAGAAATGAAGCTTCGGCCCAAGATCGACAGCCACGACTATGAGACCAAGAAGGGCCACGTCGTACGCTTCCTGAAAGCTGGGGACAAGGTCAAGATCACGATCATGTTCCGGGGACGGGAGCAGTCGCGGCCCGAGCTTGGCTACAACCTGTTGAAGAAGCTGGCTTCCGACGTCGATGAGTACGGCTTCGTCGAGTCTGCACCCAAACAGGACGGTCGGAACATGTTGATGGTTCTCGGGCCACTCAAGAAGAAGACCGAGGCTCGTGCCGAGGTCAAGGCGGAGCGGGATCGCCGCGCTGCCGAGCGGCTCGCGGACGCAGCGGCAGAGCGAACCGAGCAGGCGGATCGTCG
>DATCXA010000413.1:0-2262 GCA_036566085.1 Propionibacteriaceae bacterium | reverse complement strand
GGCTGCCGGTACGGACCTCCACCGCCCAAGCGCAGGCGGTCTATCTGCCGTCCGCAGCACCTGGGCTTGGGGACTCGGGTGTGATCATCGGACGTGAGGTCTACAGCGGCAAGGGGTACGTCTACGATCCCTTCCAGTTGTACGGCAAGGCGTTGCCGGCACCGCACTGGCTGGTCCTCGGCGAGTCAGGGAATGGCAAGTCGACGCTGGAGAAGACCTATGTCTTGCGGCAGCTGCGGTTTCGCGACCGGCAGGTGGTCGTCCTCGACGCGCAGGGTGAGGATGGCGTCGGTGAGTGGGCGCTGATCGCCGAGGCGCTTGAAGTGACCCCGATCCGGCTGGAACCTGGGCGGTCACAGGGGGGCATCAAGCTCAACCCGCTGGATCCGGCCATCGCGGCCACCGGCCAGCTCGCCCTGCTGCGCACGATCGTGGAAGTGGCGATGGGCCATTCGCTGGGCGAGCGGCCCGGCTATGCGCTCAAGGCCGCCCACGCCGCAGCGGTATCCGCCGTGCAGATCGGCGGCCAGCCTTTGATCCGTGATGTCGTCGACGCCCTGCGGAGCCCGTCGCCGGAGGCGGCCACCGCGATGAACGTGTCCACCGATGAGGTGCTGTCTTGGGGACTCGACGTGGCGCTGGCCTTGGATCGCCTCGTCGACGGCGACCTGGTCGGGATGTTCGATGCTCCGACTACTCGGGGAATCGACCTGAACGCGCCACTGATCATCTTCGATCTGTCGCGCATCGACAGGAACTCCGTGGCCATGCCGATCCTGATGGCAGTGGTCGGCGTCTGGCTGGAGCACACCTGGCTGCGGCCCGACCGGATGAAGCGCATCTTTCTCGTCGAAGAGGCCTGGCACATCATCAACAGCCCGTCGGTTGCGCAGCTGTTCCAGCGCCTGCTGAAGTTCGGGCGACGGCTCGGCCTGTCCTTCGTCGCCGTCGTCCATCACCTCTCCGACGTCATGGAGGGCGCCGGGTCACGGGAGGCGGCGGCGATCCTGAAAATGGCCTCCACCAGAACGATCTACATGCAGAAAGCGGAGGAGGCACGGGCTACCGGGCGCGTCCTCGGCCTGCCACGCTGGGCGGTCGAGATCATCCCAGCGCTGACACCCGGCATCGCGGTCTGGGATGTCAACGGCAATGTCCAGGTCGTCAAGCACATCGTCAGCGAGATCGAGCGACCGCTGGTGTTCACCGACCGGGCGATGACAGAGGAGCGGACGCCGGCTGGCCTGACGTCGGGCTGAGAAGGCACCTTGCTCCAGGATTCTTGGAGCAAGGTGCCCTTCTACAAGGATCACTCAGAAGCGATGGGTCAGAGCCCAGCGCGCGGCCGCTCGACCGAGCTGGGCGCCCGCCTCCATCGAGTACCGAAAGTGCAGACCGGAATAGATACGTGCCTCGGTCACGTCTGCCTGAGCCGCGCTGAAAGAGCCGAACCACTTGGTGGTGCCGGTGACGGCCGACTGGACTGCGAATCCGACGTCATCGCGATGGAAGAATGCCCGCAGAGCTGTCGTTACGGCTGTGGACAGGCAGGAGTGCCCCGACGGGTACTCTGGGTGGTTGACGGAGTGCAGCGCTTGCCACGTTGGATCGGGGCTGGTTGCCGGG
Source organism: Propionibacteriaceae bacterium (assembly GCA_036566085.1). GTDB lineage: Bacteria > Actinomycetota > Actinomycetes > Propionibacteriales > Propionibacteriaceae > Microlunatus. Next base: position 636 of record DATCXA010000413.1, on the reverse strand, counting down.
TTCCCGTCTGTGTCAGCTCGCTGGATGGCCTGAACCGGACGCCACCGGTTGAAATGGAACTTCGCCTCCCAGCATCCGATCACCCCGTCTGCCGCGCTGACGTCCACCATCGTGAACATCCGGGTGGCCTGGCCGAGGTTGAGGTTCTTGGCGATGGCAAGCGCACGCATTGCGCGATTCCACGTGACCGCGCCGTTCTCCGTCCAGAAGTTGGCGGTTTCCGTCTGCTGCGCCGTCCGAATCGCTGAGTCGGCCTTTCCGATCGCCTTGACCTCCGCGAAGTCCGTCACGTACCTCTCGCTCATCAATGCCGGAGGCGCGGCCGGGCGGAACTGGCCGGCAGCTTGCATGACCAGCGGCCTGACCTGAGTGAGCACGATGTCGACCGGCGGGGTCGGCGCAGTCGGCTCCCAGACCCCAGGACCCGGCGGCGGCTGGACGAACGGCGGTGGCGGGTTGTCGAACCCGTCGTTGGCCCGCCATGCGATGACTTCATCTGCTACCCGGTCGCCGAGCGCGACCCCACGCTGCTTCGCCTTGCCGTCAGGAATTCCAGCGAGGTAATCGCGGTACGTGCTGTCGAGGAAGGCCTGCTGGCTAGGCACGCGTGCGACCAGGACCTCGTACGTCGCGGTA
>DATCXA010000400.1:0-2362 GCA_036566085.1 Propionibacteriaceae bacterium | reverse complement strand
AGGGCCGCTTCTTCCCGTAGCCGCGGCGGGACTTCAGGGTTGACCGTGATGCTGCGCAGCTCAGCGACCAGAGCCGCCAGTGTCAGCGGCCTTTGCGGCCGACCAGGCAACTCGCGTGGCATCACGCCAAGCTCGGTAATGAAGCGCGACGGCTGGTCAGCCTCGCCCTCCGTGCCGGCGACAGCGGTCACCACCAGCCGCGAACGAGCGCGAGTGCATGCGACGTAAAAGAGCCGCCGCTCCTCGGCGATCCGGGTGGCCGTCGGAACCGGGGCCGACACCTCATGCCGACCTAGGCGGTCCGGCTCCAACAGGGAGTCCCGCCGGCGTACGTCTGGCCAGCGACCTTCCTGGACGCCCGCAACGACGACCAGATCCCACTCCAGCCCCTTTGCCCGGTGGGCAGTCAGCACGCGGACCGCCGCTCCGCGTAGCTCCGACTCGCGCAACGGATCCGCCGGAATCTGCTGACCCTCCACCTCGGCCAAGAAACCGGTCACTCCGCGAAGCCCCGAGACTTCTTCTGAGCGTGCCGCAATGTCGAACAAGGCGCAGATCGCATCAAGATCACGGTTGGCCCGGCGACCAGCTTCGCCGCCGCGACTCGCCTGCTGTTGCAACCTTTCCGGCCAGGGCGTCTCCGACCACAGCAGCCACAGGGCTTCCTCCGCAGTGCTGCCGGTTCGGATCGCATGTTCGCAGCGCTGCAACAGCTGGGCTAGGCGACGAGCAGCCTCGATATCTGGGCTCGGCGGACAGTCGTCCAAGAGGTCCGCCTGATGCAGCGCCACGCTGGTCAGCTGGGCAGATGGCCGCGGTAGTGCAGTACCCGCCAGCTCGGCGCGCTCGGCTTCGCGCAAGGCGCGTCCCAGGCGCCGCGTTGCCATGCTGTCCATGCCGCCGAGCGGCGACGTCAGCAATAGTTGTGCCTCATCGGCAGTCGGCCTGCAACCTCGAGCGGCAACCTGAAGTGCCAGCAGAAGGGGACGCACCGCCGGGTCAACGGCCAACGGAATCTCGTCACCGGCCACTTCGACCGGTACCCCGGCGGCTACCAGCGCTCGGGTGAGTGCGGGGATCACGGCGCGCCCGGCGCGAACCAGGACTGCCATCTCACTCCACGCACGATTGTCGCGAAGGTGTGCGCTGCGCAGGATGTCTGCGATGTGCTCAGCTTCTGCACCGGCGCTGCTGCAGGTGAAGATCTCCACCTTGCCCTTGGGAAGGTCCGGGTCCGCGGTTGGATGTCGGAACGCCTCGAATACGTCGGCCGGCAATGAACGCGGCAGACCCAAACGACTGACGACGCGACGGCTCGCCACGAGCAGGGCGCTCCCGAAGCGGCGAGTCCGATTTAGTGCGAGGACAGGTGCCGGCGCGCCGTCTCGGGTTCGAAACAGCTCTGGGAAGTCCAAGATCCCTCGAGCCTCTGCACCGCGAAAGGCATAGATCGACTGATCGGGATCTCCGACGACAATCACATCCCGGCCATCACCGGCGATGACCTGTAGCAGTCGAACTTGCGAGGGATCGGTGTCTTGATATTCATCGACGAAGACGCAGTTGATCTCACTGCGCAGCGTTGCCACGATCTCCGGTTTGCTCAGCAAGATCCGACACCGGTGCACCAGTTCGGCGTAGTCCAGGACGCCTTCAGCATCGAGTACGTCGAGGTACTCATCGAAAAAGGTGCCGACGCTGACCCACTCCTCCCGGCCGGTGGCCTGCCCCGCCGCCACGACATCATCGGGATCCATACCAAGCTGTCGCGCCTTCGCCAGAACCGCACGAACCTCGCTGGCAAAGGCTCGAGTGGGAAACGCGCGGGCAAGTGAGTCGGGCCACTGGGCGCGTCTGGTCTCCAAGCTGCCCTGCAGGGTTTCCCTGACCCGGAACTCCTGCTCTGGGCCGGTCAGCAAGCGCAGCGGCGCACCAAAATCATCCGATTCCACGCCAACCTCCTCGCCGAACCGGCGCACCAGCGCGTAACAGAAGGCATGGAAGGTCATTGCCATTGGGGTCACCGTGGTACGCCCCAACCTGGCGGCGATCCGGGCGCGCAGGTCCGCCGCGGCCTTTCGAGAGAAAGTCAGCACGAGAATGCTGTCGGGCGTGGAACGGCGGCGTTCGATACGGTCCACCACACACTCCACCAGAGTCGTGGTCTTGCCGGTGCCTGGTCCTGCCAGCACCAGTAGTGGCCCTCCGGGATGCTCGACGACGGCGCGCTGCGACGAGTCAAGCGCTGGAGGTGTGGGCAGCTTCTCCGCCCCCCGAGTCAAGCGGTACATCGCGTCAGATCCTGTTTTAGATGAAGTCAGCTCGTAGGAGGTATTGGAACAGAGCTAACTGACAAATTCTC
>DATCXA010000399.1:0-6114 GCA_036566085.1 Propionibacteriaceae bacterium | reverse complement strand
CGCTCCGCCACTAACCATGGACAGTGCCGAACAGTTCTTCTACGACGACACCATCCGGTTTGCGGCTGACTTGGTTCCGATTCTGCTCAAGATCAAGGTCGCCGATCCCTGGGTAGTCGAGGGCCAGCGGACGCTCGTTGGTTGGGACTATTCGGCGAGCAAAGACTCGGCAGCGGCCGCGTACTTCAATGTCGTCTGCCACAACATCCTCAAATTCACCTTCCGGGACGAACTTCCTCAGGATCTGTGGCCGGCTGGAGGCGATCGCTGGTATGCGGTGCTGACGATGTTGATGAAACAGACCCAGAATCCGTGGTGGGACGATGTCACGACCGAAGACAAGATTGAGACCCGGGATGACATCCTGCTAGCCGCCATGATCAATGCCCGCAAGGAGATCACCTCGCTTATGGCGCGCGACACTGATCAATGGCAGTGGGGCAAGCTGCACAAGGTACGGCTGCAGAACCCGACCCTCGGGTCTAGTGGGATCAAGCCGGTCGAAGATCTTTTCAATCGGGGTGACTATCAGGTCAGCGGGGGTCCGGCAGTAGTGGATGCGATGGCGTACGACGATCGCACTGGGTACGCCGTGACCGACGGTCCGACGATGCGCATGCTTATTGATCTTGGTGATCTCGATGCATCGCGCTGGGTGAACCAGAGCGGAGTTTCTGGCCACGCCTTCAACCGGCACTACGACGACCAGACCGAACTGTGGGCCAATCAGCAGCTGTGGCCGTTTGTGTCAACGCGAGGAGCGGTCGAGGCTCGCACCGAGACTCGTCAGGAGCTCCTGCCGGGGAGCTGAGGAGGTTCTTGCTCCAAACTGGTGCCGTGATCCGTCGTCGAGTGGTGGCCCAGGGGCGTGTGCAGGGCGTGTTTTTCCGGGACAGCTGTCGTCGCGAGGCTTCGGCTTACCGAGTATCCGGCTGGGTGGCCAATCGGGAGGACGGCGCAGTTGAGGCTGTCTTCGAAGGAGAGCCGGCAGCTGTCCAAGCACTCGTTGACTGGACCCGTCAAGGTCCACCGCGAGCGCGGGTGATCAAGCTGGAGGTAATTGAGGAGGAGCCGCGCGGCGAGCTCGGGTTTTCAGTCCGCTGATCTTGAACCAAGAGTCACAGATTGCAGAGCACAGACGGCTCGCAGGTGATCATGCGTGTCGGCGTCACGATGACATCGACGCGATGGTCCCAGGCATGCACAGGGATGGTGTGCAGCACCTCGTCGTCATTGAGCAGCACCCAAACCGGCGCGCTCTGGGAGGCGTGGCGCAGAGCGCGGTCGTACCATCCGCCACCTCGCCCCAGACGGTCACCATGCAGGTTGGCCGCCAGTCCCGGGCAGATGATCAGTTCCGCCTCCGGAAGCTGCTCACTCGGCACTACCTCACCGGTTGGTTCCAAGATCGAATAGGCGCCGACACGGAGGAAATCGGGTCCTTCGTAGGCTGCCCACGCCGGCTTGTCGAGGCGGCCCCCAATTGGATGCGACAGTACCGGGAGCAATACCCGGACTCGATGTGCCGCCAGCCACGCAACGAGTTGCAGGGTCGCTGGCTCAGAGCCGCTAGAAAGGTATGCTGCGACGGTGTCCGGGATGCGGTCTTGCAGCGCAGACTCCAGCTGCGACATCCGCAGATTGTCGTCGCGCTGTCGCTGGTAACTCGTGCGGGAGTCGCGACGGAACAGGATTGCTTTCCGGAGTGTTTGCTTGGCCCCAGCGATGGCTGCAGCGTCTATTGCCGCCATCGCCGCAAGGTCAGCGGCCTCTGGCTGGGTTTGCACGGACCTAGCCTAGTCGCGCTGCCAGCCTAAAGCCCCTGCAGTGCGACAGCGTGTCGGCGCCCATGATCATCTTTTTGCGGCTCAGCGGTGTCTGACAGCCCCCAATGTCCGAGCTATCACCGTTGGGCAGCATTACTGTGTGGAGCATGCCATTGTTCACTCGTAGGCGAACCCCTGAACCGGAGTCTGTTGTGTCGCTGTTCGAGCCACTGCCGGAACCGCCGCAACCGGATCGTGGCCAGTTACGTTCCATGCAGGCGCACCGGCAGTATCTGCTTAGCTGTGTGACGCCGCTGCGGCCTTTCCGCCAGCACATCCTCGATGCGTTAGGTCTCAACATCTGCGAAGACATCGTGGCCACCATCGACCTCCCGCGATTCGACAATTCGGCTATGGATGGCTACGCCGTACGCGCCGAGGATGTGGCCGAGGCGACCCAGGATTCGCCGCTGAGCCTGCCGGTCGTCGGTGAGATTTCAGCGGGCAAGGCCGCACTCCACCGGCTCTCGCCCGGAACCGCGATGAAGATCATGACGGGGGCGCCGGTTCCGCTCGGTGCCGACACCATCGTCCCGTACGAGAACACCGATCGTGGGGCGAGCGACGTCAAGGTCTTCGCACCAAGCGTCGTCGGACAGCACATTCGTCGGATTGGTGAAGACATCAAAGCAGGCACTCGGCTGTTCAGAGAAGGTGATCATCTTGGCCCGCGCGACATCGGGGTAATGGCCGGCATCGGCCTGGACAAGGTGCAAGTTCGCCCCCGGCCTCGGGTTGTCGTGATCTCCACTGGGTCGGAGCTGGTGGATCCAGGGCTCCAGCTCAGCAATGAGCAACAGATCTTCGACTCCAACTCCTACCTGCTTGCTGCCGCCGCAAAGGCAGCAGGCGCCCAGGTATTCCGAGTCGGACAAGTCAGTGATGATCGCCATGAGCTCAAACGGCTAATCAGTGATCAACTGCTGCGCGCTGACCTGATCTTGACAACGGGCGGAGTGAGTCAAGGAGACTACGACATCGTCAAAGCAGTGATGCCCGAGATGGGTGCCTGTGACTTCGCCCAGGTCGCCATGCAACCAGGAAAGCCGCAAGGCTTCGGATTGATAGGCCATGATCGAGTTCCAATGATCATGCTCCCTGGCAACCCAGTGAGCGCCTTCGTATCCTTCGAAGCGTTCGTACGCCCGGTGATTCGTAAGCTGATGGGCGCACGGCCATACGTGCGGACAGTGGTGAAGTGCGAAGCAGCGCATGACATCAGCTCCATTCCGGGCCGTTTGCAGCTGGCCCGGGGCATCATCAGGGCTGGACGCTCGGGTAACTGGCAGGTTGAGCTTGCCGGTGGCCATGGCTCGCATTTGCTTGCCGATCTTGCCCGCTCAAATGGGTTGATGATCTTGCCCGAAGACACCGAGTTCGTCGCCGCCGGTCAGGAAGTCGACGTATGGCTACTCGACGAGTCTCCTAGCTGACTGAGGGGCAGCGGTGAGCGAGGGTCGTTTTCCGCATCTCAACGCGGCCGGCGACGCACGCATGGTCGACGTCTCCGGCAAGTCCGTGACGGCACGTTCGGCGACTGCTGCAGGCCGGGTGCTGCTCAGCGCGGAGTGTGTTGCAGCGCTTCGGGACGGCGCGGTGCCAAAGGGGGATGCACTCGCCGTCGCCCGGATTGCGGGCATTCAAGGGGCCAAGAAAACTCCAGATCTCATTCCGCTGTGTCATCCGCTGTTCATCAGTGGCATCGATGTCACCGCCGAGGTGACCGACGACGGCGTGGAGATCACTGCAACGGTCACGACAACTGAGCGGACCGGGGTGGAGATGGAGGCGCTGACCGCGGTTGCTGTGGCCGGGCTGGCGGTGATCGACATGATCAAGGCCATCGATCGTGCAGCGGTGATCAGCGAAGTACGGGTGCTTTCCAAGACCGGGGGCCGCCGCGGTGACTGGACTCGGGAGGACGATTCATGAGCGAGACTGCGCTCGTGATCACTGTTTCGACGCGCGCCGCTGTCGGCGCGTACGAGGACAAGTCCGGGCCGATCATCGCGTCTGCGCTTGATGATCTTGGACTTAGAGTAGAAGGGCCAGTGATCGTGCCCGACGGGGATGCGGTCGGCGTCACCTTGCGGGAGGCCGTGGCGGCCGGTCATGCCGTAGTGATCACGACTGGGGGCACCGGGCTGAATCCTCATGATCACACCCCGGAGCAAACGCGTGCCGTGGTGCAGCGGGAGGTTCCACAGCTGGCAGCGGCGATCGCTCGATACGGTGTTGATCATGGTGTGCCAACAGCGGTGCTGAGTCGTGGTGTCGTTGGTGTCGCCGATCGCACCCTGATCGTCAATTTGCCTGGGTCGAGCGGTGGTGCACGAGACGGCATGGCCGTACTCGGGCCGGTGCTCAGGCACGCGGTAAATCAGTTACGGGGTGGCGATCACTGAGATGGCGAGCTTCGAGCAGCCGGCTCACGGACTCCATGGGCTGGGTGGCTTCAGTCGTCACCGTTGGCCGGTCACCCTGCAGCACGGCTCAGTGATTCTGGCACCGCTTCGCAACCGCGATCGCGCCGCCTGGGAGCGAGTCCGCCGTGAAAACGCGAGCTGGCTCCGGCCATGGGAGGCAACGCTGCCACCCGGATCCCCAATGGGGCCGGCGACGTACGCGGGCCTGGTGCGGTCGGTGACGCGTCAGGCTCGAGAGGGGCGGATGCTGCCGTGGCTGGTGTTCTACGACGAAGAGTTGGATCGTGCCAGGCCGCAGCTCGCGGGCCAGTTGACGGTAAGCGGGATCGTCGGCGGCTCGGCGTCCTGGGGCCAGATCGGTTACTGGGTCGATCAGCGGCTGGCTGGGCGCGGCATCATCCCGACCGCCGTCGCGCTGGCAGTCGACTACTGCTTCCAGGTCATGTCTTTGCATCGGATTGAGATCGCGATCAGACCGGAGAACACCAAGAGTCTTCGCGTTGTAGGCAAGTTGGGGTTCAGGCCGGAAGGGTTACGGCCGCGCTATCTGCACATCGATGGCGACTGGCGCGATCACCTGGTCTTTGCGCTGAATGCCGAAGAGGTTCCAGAGGGCCTGATGCGACGATGGGAGAACCTTCGACAGCGCTGAGCCGGTTTTCCTACGCGACTCTCGCAACATTCGTCACATCCGTTTCTTGCGACACACCGCTCAAGATCACCTGGAGAGTTCGGCAGCCCCCGTACCGTCTGGGTGTGGGGACGACTGGTGTGATCTTTGCTGCCATCGCAGTGGCGTGGCTTGCCTATCTCGTCCCGCATTTCGTACGCCGGCGCGATGACGATGAGGAGCTGGACGACTCCGACCCAGCGCACCGCTTTTCCGACTCCATGCGCATCGTCCGGCACGGCACCGCGCCACTTCTCGATCATGATCTTGAGGAGATCGCACCCTTCGAGGTGTCGACGCCGCAGACCAGGCGCGCCGCGATCAATGACTTGCGTCGGCTGGAACGGCTGGCGGCCTCCAGGCGGAGCCGGGTGCTGTTGTCGTTGCTCGCGATGCTGAGTGGAGTGATCGGCTTCTGTGCTGTCCACCTGACCCCGTGGTGGACCACTGCCATTCCGGGCGGACTGTTAGTGATCTTCGTTGTGGTTGCCCGGTTCAGCGTCCGGATCATGCAGCGGAGCCTTGATAATCGGTATCGCGAAATCCATCGCGGTAGCAACGAGTCAACGATCTTTCTCAGCCGAAAGGACTTCCTTAAGGGTGGGCCGGACGCCCACCACCCGAGCAGCAAGGCAGAGGTCTCAAAGCCCGGTGCCTTGTGGGATCCCATCCCGATCACCATGCCGACCTATGTTTCCAAGCCGCTGGCTCCACGCACCGTACGCACCATCGACTTGTCAGGTCCGGGCGTAGCTTCCTCAGAGCGCCACGAGGGGCCGGTTACCGCCGACGCTCCGTCATCGACATCACCCGCGCCAAGCCCAGCTGCTGGCGAGGAAACGCCAAAGTCCGCCTCAGCCTGACGGTGGTAAAGTCTCGATGCTGATCGGCCACCCGGTCCGCGGGGCTATGGCGCAGTTGGTAGCGCGTCTCGTTCGCAACGAGAAGGTCAGGGGTTCGAGTCCCCTTAGCTCCACTCATCTCGAAAGCCGGTCTGACTAGGTCAGACGATAGATCCTCTGCAGGCTTAGGCTCCTGTGATTCTGCGGCCGGGTCCCCCTGTGCACCCCGTATGCACCCCGCCGACTGGTTGAGCCTCGCCAGTCCGACGCGGTCGGATGCAGTGCCAAGGTGATGCAGGTACAGATTGGTGGTGGCGATCGACGCGTGGCCCATCCACGCCTGAACCGTG
>DATCXA010000385.1:0-3206 GCA_036566085.1 Propionibacteriaceae bacterium | reverse complement strand
ACCAGCGAGGCCCGAACCAGCCCGTGCGCGCCGAGGTCAGCCAGCCGCTCGGCATCGGCGACGTCAGTCTTGCGGCCGGGCACAGTCTTGGCTTCGCGGGCGTTGACCAGAGTCAGGGCGAGATGATCTTCCAGCAGATAGTGGAACGGCTTCCAATAGGTGCCGGTCGACTCGATAACCACCATGCCGACGCCCTCCTCGACCAGCATGTCCCGCAACGCCAGGATCTGGCCGGTGGTCGACCCCCACGTGGTAACCGTGGCCCGGGTGGGTCGAGATCCACGGCCTTGGATGCGGATACACACCTTGACATCACGCTTGGACACATCCAGACCAGCGCAACGCGGCTGAACAACTTCCATTGATCCGAACCTCCCTCGCAATCGGCAATAGATCCCTCACTGCCACTCCCGAGCCGGACCACCCGGCCGGAGGCACCTCGGGGAGAGGAAATGATCATGAAGTGTTGATACGCGTGCTCACCGGCAACATTCGACCGTGCTTCAGCCGACGACCCGACGAGCCGTCGACAGCTCTCCACCACCACCTTGCGAATCGAGATCACTGGCATCACAAAGAGACCGGGGTTGACCGAGGCCCTGCCATCATCGCGCCCGGCTCCACCCGAATAGCGACGACCGCCCAGCGCGAGCAACACCGTTTCCTTACCGACCGCGGCCGCGCCCCAAGACTTGTGAAGGTTGCGGCCGGCTGACCGGTCGATGTCGCTAGGCGCTCTTCGCGCGTACATCGTGTGCAGGACGATGCTGGAGGATGATGTGGGGGGCACACACGGGGCACACACGGCCCGGGGAGGCTGCGCCTAGGAGTGGCGTCGTGTTGCTGCCCCTGGCTGGGACGAGTGCGGCTTCCTGTCGATCCCGAACCGGCTCGTCGGCACTGGCTCGGCAGCCGCTCGTCGGATCGCAGAGCCAAACCGGTTCTCACCACTTGCAGAAACGGAGGCCCCCCGACGCCTGCCCTCCCTCCTGGCTCACAGTCGACGACCGACTTGGGCCAAGCCGCGGATTGTTCAATCGACCTGACGTGATTGATCGGAGCAGACAGCGACCACGGCGAACCAGGTGGTCCCATCAGGGTGGCAAGACTCGGCTCAGGCCGTTCCGATGATCCTGGCGAGCGACGCGGAGGGCGACACTTGCCAGTACCCTCGCACGGCATCTTCTCGGGCCGCCTTGCTCCTCATTGTGGGCTGCCGATCGTGCCCGTAAACACGAGGCGCTCGAGTTCCTCGTAAAGACTCTGCAGGCAAACGCCGACTGATACGGTTCCTGGCGATCGATCTCATCCTCGCGCCGGGCCCCAGTCGCTGTCAGGGTGGCGGCGTGGGAGAGCTAGCGAAACGATATATGCACATGGCATCGCGGGGTTTCTGGGCAGGCTGGGTCTTCTTTGCCGGCGTGCTGATGGTTGTGATCGGCATTCTGAACTTCGGGCAGGGCCTGATCGCGATCATCCGAGACGACTACTACGTTCTGACGCCACAGCAGATCATCATCTTCACCCTCACAGCTTGGGGTTAGATCATGCTGATCTGGGGCCTCGTGGTCGCGCTGGCAGGCGCTGCGTTGGTCGCAGGCAGGAGCTGGGCACGATGGTTCGCGATCGTCGTCGGAGGTCTGAACTTCATCGTCCAGCTGGGCTTCGTCGGGAGCAGCCAATACACGCTCTGGGCGCTCACGGTAGTGGCTATCAACGTGCTCGTCCTCTACGCGTTGATCGTGCGCTGGGGAGATGTCAGGGAGGCAGCGAGCTAAGGGGTCGGCACGCGAGTCGCAATTGCACGACGACACGTCCGCACAGCGCGGCTGTCAACATATTCACGACTCCGAGACTCCGTGGATCAGATCCTTCTGCCCAGCTTGATCTTCGGCTCGCTGACGCCGCGACTGAAGACCAACGACGACGGCTCGGTGGACCTGTTCGTCGGCCCGGCAGCGCTGCTGGTTGCCTCGCCCGGTAGGGGAACAGATCGACGGTTCCTGGCAATCGTCTGATGGGAGTTCGCAATGCCGGTTCGCCTCAGCATCGATATCGCGTGTTGCGCCACGCACCACGTCAGTCGTCGCCGATGAGCGGGCCGGTACATCTGGACCGGCCAGGTTTCTGCACGTCGCCGCAGAACCTGGCCGGTCTGTGGACCATGGTTCCGAAGGCACCGATCCGGCCGAGGTGCTGGTGGTGATGGGGCCAACGCGCAACGCATGGGTGCCGCTCGCCGCTTGGTTCCGGCGCCACGGGGCCCGGCGTCGTCCTGGTTCCGCCGGGGGCGCTCGGCGGATCTGCCTAGGTACTACGCCAAGCACAGCAAGACCGACCGGTTGGACTCCCAACTGCTCGCCGGGTTGCCGATGCTGCACGCCGACGGCCCGCAGTTAATCATGAAGGCTCTGAACGTAGGACGCTTTCCCCGTGGCGATTTCACCTGTCCTGGGTGAGGACACGCAGGGGCCTGAGCGGGCACGATGAGGTCGTACGGGACGGCGAGTCGCCCCTCCGCTCCGATGCGTTGTCAGGACTGGCGACCGGAGGCTAGGAGGAGTGTGCGGCGATGTCAGATGGATCTGCAGGCTCGGCGGCTGAGCAAGTGACACCCACGGGATCGTTGACCGATCTGGTGGACGAGTACCGACGGGTCCGAGATGAGGTGGAACGCAGCATCCTGCCGCTGGCCACGTCGGTGGATGGGCGCCAATTCACGTTTCAAGCCTCCTTGCACGGATTGCAGCTGCAGACCGGCGGTTACGTCGTGTTGGAGGGCGAGGGTGAAAACCAGCTCGGCCAGATCCTGACCATGCGCCCCGACACCGCGTCAGCACCAGACCTGGGGTTGGACACCATGAGATCCAGCATGATGATCCGCTTGGCGCGCGGTGAAGGCGTGATCTTGGAAGGTGCTCTACGACCCTTCCATGACGCCCAGGTACGGGTGGCCGAATCCGGCGAAGTCGATGCATGGTTCGAACGCGGACGACCCAACCGCTCGGCATTGACCATCGGAGAACTGCTCCTCGCGCCAGGAGTGGCGGCAACCCTTGATTCCGGGGGCTTCAACCGGCATACCTTCATGTGCGGTCAGTCCGGATCCGGTAAGACCTACTCGCTCGGGCTGGTTCTTGAGCAGCTACTGGTTGGCACGAGCCTGCGTATGGTCATTCTCGATCCCAACTCCGACTACATCCGCT